>NZ_FSRO01000002.1 GCF_900143275.1 Nitrosomonas cryotolerans ATCC 49181 | reverse complement strand
GAATTTACTGTTAGTGCACCAAAATAAAGCATGGGTAAGTGACATCACCTATATTTCTACCGATGAGGGATGGCTATATTTGGCTGGAATAAAGGAACTATTTAATGGAGAGTTGGTGGGTTATTCTATGAGTGAAAGAATGACTAAGAATCTTGTTATACAGGCTTTGTTTCGTGCAACTGCCAGAAAACGTCCGCCCATAGGATTGATTCTTCATTCAGATCGTGGCAGCCAGTACTGTGCACATGATTATCAAGATCTATTGAAGCAGTTCGACATGACCGCCTCCATGAGCCGCAAGGGTGATTGTTGGGACAATGCACCAATAGAAAGTTTTTGGGGAATACTTAAAAATGAACTGGTGCATCATCGGAAATTCAAAAACACGACAACAGGCAATTCAAGAGATTACCGAATACATCGAAATCTTTTATAACCGACAACGTAAGCAAAAAAGACTGCGCTATCTGTCACCGGCAGCATTTACTCAGCAATAATATTATGAAAAGCTTATAGCTGCTTTAACCCGATGGACTCCATATTTGACAACACACATCACATCTGCCTAGTCAGGCATTCTCGTCGATCAACTCTGCACGTCTTATTTTCTGTAACTTACGAAAATATATCTAAACTAAAAAAGGATAGTTTCAAGCGTGTCTCTGCACGTCTTATTTCTGTAACGTTTAAACCTTCGGATGTCAACATAGTCATCGTTTCAAGCGTGTCTCTGCACGTCTTATTTCTGCAACCCCCATTAGAACTAGATTAGATATCTAAACGGTTTCAAGCGTGTCTCTGCACGTCTTATTTCTGCAACAATCATCATTACTTCTTACAATAAAATAACGTTTCAAGCGTGTCTCTGCACGTCTTATTTCTGCAACCCAAGTCTTCGGAATTGTTAGAAGATAGAGTTTCAAGCGTGTCTCTGCACGTCTTATTTCTGCAACTCATACTTTTACAACAAAGAAATAAAAGCGTTTCAAGCGTGTCTCTGCACGTCTTATTTCTGCAACACATCAGTATGACGAACTACACATACCCTGGGGGTTTCAAGCGTGTCTCTGCACGTCTTATTTCTGCAACCCCCATCCATTACTTGGTTTTTATCTCAGAAACAACAGCTTATCCGCTGTTCCCTGAGTTTCTGCAGTAAAACTGTATAACGAGTGTTTTTCCATTTTACCAATTTTTCGGTGATAACCTGCTTTTTTTTCAAAAACATGATGCTGATAGATAATACACGATCTTGGAGAACCATTATAAGACGATCTTAACATTGGGCGAGTCAGTCTGCCAGAATGACAATTTGAGGCGTACCTATATGCGCTACAAGCGTTAGCGCAAGCTACCCTGGACTTATACCCCAACGACTCACACTATACCAAAGAAATAACAAACTCATCTCCTCCCAAACCGCAAGGCTTCGCCATTAGTAATACGCAGGGACTTGGGACACTTTGGTTTTTCAAGTCTGAATATAGCGACCTACTGCGGTTTTACTGATGCCTAGCTGCTCTGCAATCGCCCGCACACTCAAGCCCTGCGCCCTTAGCGCTTGTGCCTGCTGCTGCTTGGTATTCGCGGCTTCCAGGTATGTTTCCCTGTCCACTGCCCCCGCTGCACGTCTGCGCTCTCTGTCGCGGTCTCTGTGACGTTCTGCGGCCATATCCTTACTGATAATCGTGCGTAGTTCTTTTTGTTCGCTGTCTGTGATTTCAAACAGGTTGATCAGGGTGTCGTTACGGGGCGTGTAGAGTGGAGCAAATTCTTTTATCGCCAAAGCTGACCTTTTCCCCAGCCTCGTACTGTTTTCGCCTTAGAATAGAGCGTCATCAGGCTCCTTGCTGTTTGTAGCCCCAATCAGCATCAACCTCACGCGCTAACGCGGCCGCTTCGTGGTACATCAAACGGCTGTTGGTTGCACCCGATAAAAGTAAAAAGTTAAACACCAGAATAGATGCTTCATCCGGTCACCCTCACTGGCACCGCCGCGCAAGGTGGCTAAGGTTCGCAAGTCTTCCAACCGATGCCATGCGAGCTGACGGCCACTAAAGCCGCGCAAATTACTTGTGGTTTTGTCACCATCTAACAGTTTTAGCTGCTTTTGCTTCTGGCGTTGATTACGCGCCTGATTTTGCTTTTCAATATCCCAAACGCGGCTACAGGTAAAAGTATTTCTGCCAAGTATTCAAAATTGTAACGCACTGGTTGGCCGTCTGATCCGTTTTCAACGTGAACAACGCGGCAGACTTGATTGCTTTTACTGTTGACTGTTTCGACCAGGCGAAGCACGCGACTGGCATCTTTAGCGCTTACATCAGCGCCTACTGGCTTTAACCGGTCAATCCAGATAACGCTGGCAAGCATTCCAACGGGGCAATGCAGCCCGGGGTAAAGTACCCTCTAACAGCCACTTTGCCTGAATGCCTCGACCACTGAAAATCAGCATCGACGGGGTGGGGATACCTTCTTTGTGACAATGATATAAAACAGATTGAGCTAACTGTTTGGGGCTGCGCCCAGCTGCCAGTCAGTACGGTAGGTATCTAAATCGGCGAACAACAAACCTACCCGCGCAAGATTTACTACACGGCGATTAGGTCGTATAAACTCGGCTTGACTTATCCAAGTGTCGCAGGTCTTGTCGATCAGGCCCAATACGGTCGGCATTTCAATCAAACGGTGTGATGATTGCCGTTTGTCGCCGCTCACATTGACTAAGATAGAAAAAAAGCCGAAGCGGCTGGGGTCGTGGTACGTCCTGGCCTGGGGTCTAGGGAGCAATGGAACGTAAAACCGGTTAAGGATCTTCATCATCAGGGTTGCGTAATGGTCGTAACTCGCCACGTGTAACTGCTTCAGGTATTGCAAAAGAGTAACGACCTAACAAATTTATGTGTCGCTCATGAATAAAAGGTGATAGCCGTGCAACATCACTATCCAACACTTCATGACCTTCCTCTCGAAGCTGTGCTAAAACTGCATCCATATAGACCGTATTCCATAACACGATGATGTTAACCACCAAGCCAAGCGCGCCCAATTGATCCTCTTGGCCTTCTCTATAGCGTTGACGTAGTTCACCGCGCTTACCATGAAATACATCACGAGCTAAGCCGTGTCTTCCCTCGGTACGATTTAATTGCAACAAAGTAGCTCGACGATGATTTTCATCATCTATATAGCTCAAAGAGTGTAGTGTTTTTTCAATTCGACCAAATTCAGCTAGAGCCAAGGCTAGTTGAGTTGGTCGGTCCCCCACTTGCAAAGTACGCATGATACCAGCGGCAGATACACGACCCAATTTGAGAGAGCCAGCCAATCGTAATAAGTCGTCCCAATGCGCTTCAACTCGTGTAAGGGCTACACATTGTCGTGCGATAAAATTGAGTTCACCATAATCTGCATGAGGATCAATGCGCCAAAAACGCGTGCCTCCGATGTCTGCTAAACGAGGACTGAAGCGATAACCCAGCAACCGAAAGAGTCCAAAGACAATATCGCTATATGCACCTGTATCGGTCATAATCTTCGTTGGTTGCAGCTCAGTTTGCTGCTCCAATACAACTGCCAGCAAAATCAAACTATCACGCAGAGTACCAGGCACTGTGATGGCATTAAGCCCTGAACATTGATTGGACATCAAGTTGTACCAAGTAACACCACGACCAAAGCCAAAATATTTTGGATTGGGTCCGGCGTGAACCGTTCGCACCGGCACAATAAGTCGCATTCCATCCGCTGATGCTACTTCACCTCCACCCCAGATGCGAGCTAACGGAATTTGGTTCTGCGCAGCCACTAAGATTGCATTGGCGGCGACTAAGGTATCATCGCGAATATAATTCTGATCGACCCAAGCCAAGCGCTCACGCCGCAGTGCAGGAACGTCATGTCGAATTAATGGCTCTGGTCCGGTATTGCATGCTTCGGCTAACAATACCGCACATAGACTTGTGTTTAGCTCCTGCGCCCGTGCAGTACGTTCAGTAAGATGAGTAAATGCATCAGTAAAACCTGTACGTTTTGAGATTTCTAGAAGTATCTCTGGCAAGTCCACCACAGGCAACCTAGCAGCTACTGATTCGCGTAGTTTTAGTAACGACTCGGGTTCTTCAAGTTTGTCTAATGGACTCAAAACCAGCTCTTTCTTACCATCCACAACCTCAAACCGGACATCAGCATTATTGGGCAGTCGCGCGGCAACTGCACGATAAGTCTGATCTAGTTCTGCAGATAATGCAGCCAAGGTTGGCGCGGGGTCTGCTGACAGTTCTAGACTACGACAAACAATTGGGCGCGTAGTCTCCCATTCTTGGCCGGAAATTAATCCAGCACGCGGATCGGCATAGCGCCAACTCGGACTGATAAACACGTCACGGCGGCGCAGTGCCTTCCGCAGTTCATCAAGTACACAGAACGTGTATGCTTTCGAATCAACACTGCCATCATCTTGCAAGGCATAGCGTTGCCATGATTTGGTAATTACATCTCGTGGCGCTTGAGGTTCTGGTTTAACACGCAGTTCATGGATTCGTAGCCAGTCAAATCCTGCGGTTATAGATTCACCTGCTGGACTGGCACCGAACTGAACGTGTCGTAATAAAGTGGGAAGAAATAAACGCAAAGTGCGGTAACGTGTTTCTAACTCACTATAATACACATCATCAGGTGGTCTAACCAACGCGTCGACACAAGCTAATGCTTGTTCTAGCATCTTATGTGGGGTACGTATAAATACGATTTCACGTAGATCGCTATCCACATTTTCGGAATCCAACAAAGTTCGGCAAGCCGTTGCTAATACGATAGCAGCTTTATCAAGATCTTTAATGCTACGTAGTCTTGCCTTTTTGTTAGCTTTGGCCGCATCACCAAAAAATTCATGTAATAGCATATCCAGCACTTCGACCACATCATCATATGCGGTCGCTTCCAGACAGTGGATAAAGGCAACTAGAGTGGCCAGCCGACGCACGGCTGGTAATCGGCTAATAGCGGTGACTTTGGCAGTACCTGCAAATCGTGCAAGTGAAGCAAGCCGACTGGGTGGAACACCAGTCAATGGTAGCCTGATACCCAAATTGCGAACGGTTTGTAAGCGTTGAATGGCGAGCACCAATGAACGTCCGCTGACTCGCGCCGGGCCAGATCGCAATTTATCGAGCCAGGAGCTACGACCTTGTGGTGGTGCTGTAAGCAAGTCTTCCAGTTGGGTTCGTTGCTCGCTTGTGATATTACATCCAAGTCGTTTCCATAGTCGATTCTCAACACGGTTGCGCAAACGAGCCACAAAACGTTCAAGAGATGTGCAGCCAGGCAAAAGTACTTTGTGAGCAAGCATCCAAGTTGTGGCACGATCAAATAGAACACCCGATTGTTCGGTACCTGTCCAACATAAGGCATAAAGCCATCTACTCATGCGAAAACTGACAGTCGAGTTACTCCAATCACTGAAACCATATCGCAACCGTATCTCTGCTGTGTGTTCCCAACGCTGATCAGCATCGCGATAACAAAGCACTTGATCAGTGTTTGTAATCTGTAATTGTCGGGCCAATGTTTGCAATACTGAGTCAGGTACATCCAGAGGATCTTCTAGGAAGGTGCCGAGAAAACGGACGGTAGTAAGTTGTAGCGCAAAACCTAATCGGTTATGGTTGCCTCTCTTAACACTAATCACCGCGTGGTCAGCGTCATCTAGATAAAAATAGCGCGTCAATTGATCCGCGTTGGGATCGTCAATGAATCGACCATAGTTGGCGCGTTGTTCTGCTGTCAGAAATTGAACAGGCATCGGAAGGCTATTTTTTAGTTATTGCCATTGTTGCACAAACGGATGTTTGTGCAACAATGGAGCTTTACCTGAAATAAAGGTATTGCCTGTTGCGTAAATATATTGCATTATTGCATCCATTGGCAACAGGTTTTTGCAATTATGCTTATCGGTTATGCACGAGTTTCAACTCAAGATCAGGACAATGCAGCTCAAATTACTGCACTCAAGTCTGCTGGATGTGAGCTTATTTTTGAAGAAAAAGTTAGTGGTGGTCGTTGGGATAGACCTGAATTGCATCGTTTACTCGGACAACTACGCAAGGACGATGTACTTGTAGTCTGGAAGCTAGATCGCTTATCTCGCTCTTTAAAAGATGTTCTGACTTTAATGGAAAAGATTCAACAGGCCGCCGCTGGATTTCAGAGCTTAACAGAAGCAATTGATACTACATCACCTGGAGGCCGTATGATGATGCAGATTGTCGGATCATTTGCTGAATTCGAACGAGCTATGCTACGTGAACGTACACGGAATGGCTTGAATGCAGCTCGTAAAGAGGGTCGTATTGGTGGTCGTCGTCCCAAACTCAAGGTACATCAGGAACGAGAAATCATACATTTGGTGAGTTCAGGTGAGAAGACTGCTGCTGATGCCGCACGGCTTTTTAGTGTACATCCGGCAACGGTTTCACGTTTACTTGCACGCAGTAAATGAAAAACTTAGGGTCCTTAACCGGGTTTTACGTTCCATTGCTCCCTAGACCCCAACACCAAATATACGACACATGGATACAATCGGGTACGATTGTCGCATCGACTCAATTAGACCATATTTCACTGCGACTCCTTCGCGAAATAGGCCGCACACTTTTTTACAAAGTCTCGCTCCATTCTGACTTCTGCTAATTCACGTTTTACTCTGGATAGTTCCAATTCAAGATCAGATAGTGGCTTCTGGTTTTTGCCTAATCCAGCAAGCTCACCTTGCTTATCTGCATAGATCCAGTTTTTTAAAGTCCCCTTGGGTAAAGATAATCGCTTTTCTGCTTCAACGAGCACCAATCCACTTTCTTTAAAAAACTTTATTGATTCTTGGCGAAATTCCGGACTGTACCTCGCTCTCGGTGATTTTTTCATTTTTATCCTCCGTTTCATACCTCAATTTTACAAAACGTTGGACTCCATGAAAATCAGCATACATCAATCGTTTGGGTGTGCGAGTGCTGCATGATTCTGAATATCTGCTCATGTCCGATGTAAACCCCAATTCTTTTGATGCGCGGTATTTTGGACTGATTGCGGGTTTGCAGATTCAACATGTTGTTGAGCCGGTTTTTACGTGGGGTAAGTGAGCGTCTGGCTTAGTCGAACTAATACAGTTTAAGCGTCAAAAGCGACGTTATGATAGGGTTCCCCTTGCTTATGAGGGCTTATTTGGATTGTTATTTTTTGATTCATCCGTTTTAGAAAATCGAGCAATTTATCAACGGTAAAACGGCTAAAATGGCCGTTTAGCAAGTGAGACACTTCAGTTTGTTTAATTCCTAACAGTTCAGCAATTTCCCGCTGTTTCATATCTTTTCTTTTAAGAAGCTCAACCACATGAAAACCAACCATGCCGCGCGCTTGTAGCTCCTCGGCATTATCTATTCCAAGATCATCAAAAACATTACCTGAGCTGTTTTCAAATTCAATGTTCCCTTGTTTTTTCATGGCTCTCTAGCTCCTTTGCTTCCTTGTAACGTTGCTTAATCAAATCCACGTCCTGTTTTGGCGTTGAAATACCTTTTTTGGCTTTTTTCTGAAAAGCATGGAGAATATAAATTCTTTCTCCTAACTGGACGGCCTGAATACAACGGTATGCCTCTTTGTCGTATTTTAATGCGATTTCGATGACCCCTGAACCAACACCCTTAAAAATCTTTGCATCCTTCGGTATTCCGCCAAATTGGATAAGTTGAAGCTCATCCCCAATCAGCTTCCTGACTTCCTCTGGAAACGCCATAATATTTTTTCTGGTGTTTCCCAGCCATACAACAGGCCGTAACTTCGGGGGTTCCGCAATATTCATAACAACCAATTTATCATCTACAGAGCCAGGGTATAGGAAATATCCTATAATGTCAACTTATAAAGCTTTCTTGGGGTTTCGCCTCAGTTTTAATAATCTCTTCTTCCGTAGTTGCTTTGTAGCATAGCAGGCTGCATGGCTCAAAGAGACACTCGT
Organism: Nitrosomonas cryotolerans ATCC 49181; assembly: GCF_900143275.1. Lineage (NCBI taxonomy): Bacteria > Pseudomonadati > Pseudomonadota > Betaproteobacteria > Nitrosomonadales > Nitrosomonadaceae > Nitrosomonas > Nitrosomonas cryotolerans. The sequence goes on along the minus strand of NZ_FSRO01000002.1, from coordinate 48,568 downwards.
TAAACTTCCAACCCGGCCAAATAGTCGTATCGATGAGTTGCTACCAGATATCGCCGACCGCGTGGCGGCACATTCTGCTCAATGGATTACACCTCTGGATTTCAAGAAATGCATTAGCTGGTCGATACTTTGAGAACAAATGTTTTCGTTCTCAAAGATCATGTCGACGGCCACACCCCGAGCCCAATTCCACCAAAAGAACCTGCGCCAACCAGCTCAACACGCAGCGGTTGAAAATCAGCTCCACTATGAACGGCACCGACCGGAAGAAACCACTCTGTATCGGTTGGTGCAAGAACACATCGGAACTTTCTTTGCACAGATTGAGACGGAAACCGGTTCAGGGTTACCTGACTTTGTTAAAGACGAATTTGAGACATTTCTTGAGTGTGGTATTCTGGCCCATGGGTTCTTGACATGGTCAAGTAAAACCGTACACCCCAGTTAAGCGACTTTTATCATTTTTGCGGCTTCTGCTTCATATTGATTTGGACTTTTGTATCCCAGATATGAATGTAGTCGGTAACTGTTGTAGAACATGGAAATATACTGCAATATATCCTGCTGTGCTTCATAGCGGGTCTGATAGCTTTTCCATTGGACACGCTCCTGTTTTAGGCTGCCAAAGAAACTTTCTGCAACAGCATTATCCCAACAATCACCCAGACGACTCATGCTTCCTATAAAACCATTATCTTTTAGCAATCTTCGATATTCTTTACTGGCATATTGTGACCCGCGATCCGAATGTACAATCAAACCAATTTGTGGTCGACGCTGCCATATGGCCATCCTCAACGTATCACAAACCAACCGCGCTTTCATTCTTGAACTCATACCCCAGCCAACTATTTTTCTGGAAAACAAATCAATTACAATCGCCAAATACAACCAACCTTCTTGCGTCCAGATGTATGTGATGTCACCAACATACACCTGATTTGGGCCAGCAACATCAAACTGTCGATTCAACTTATTATCGAATACCGGTTGTTTATGATTACTGTTCGTTGTTGATCTGTACTTCTTCCGGTGTCTTACCTGAACTCCAGCCTCTTTCATCAGGCTTCGAACTCTCCACCGACCAACCGTATAACCTATTGCATTTAAAGCCTTCTTTATTCTACGGCTACCATAGGTATAATGGCTGGATTCTGCAATATCAAAAATAATATCAATGAGTTTGATGTGATACGAATTATCAAAATAATTTGCTCGACGCCGAACATAATCATAATATGCACTACGACTCACCCTAAACAGCCGACACATCATGCCAACTGGATAGGTCTTCTTCTTTTGGGTGATGAACGAATATTTTACTTCGTTTCTTTCGCGAAGAAGACCGCCGCCTCCTTTAGTATTTGTTTCTCCATCTTAAGCTGCTTGTTTTCTAACTTTAAACGTCGAATTTCCTCTTGTTCCGGCGTTAACTTTCCATTCCCTCGAAATGCCTGCCCATCATTATCCGCCTGGTATTCCTTGATCCATCGCCTGAGCATGTTGGCGTTGATCTCAAGGTTACATGCAGCTTCTGCAACTGTATAACTCTGATCCAATACCAAGCTTACTGCATCTAATTTAAATTCTTTTGTATATTGTTTTTTTGCTACCATCTCTTCCTCCAGTTAAGAATATTTTCTCTCAACCGGGGTGTCCGGGTCTATTAAACCATGCCATATTTTTGAAGAAAAAGTTAGTGGTGGTCGTTGGGATAGACCTGAATTGCATCGTTTACTCGGACAACTACGCAAGGGCGATGTACTTGTAGTCTGGAAGCTAGATCGCTTATCTCGCTCTTTAAAAGATGTTCTGACTTTAATGGAAAAGATTCAACAGGCCGCCGCTGGATTTCAGAGCTTAACAGAAGCAATTGATACTACATCACCTGGAGGCCGTATGATGATGCAGATTGTCGGATCATTTGCTGAATTCGAACGAGCTATGCTACGTGAACGTACACGGAATGGCTTGAATGCAGCTCGTAAAGAGGGTCGTATTGGTGGTCGTCGTCCCAAACTCAAGGTACATCAGGAACGAGAAATCATACATTTGGTGAGTTCAGGTGAGAAGACTGCTGCTGATGCCGCACGGCTTTTTAGTGTACATCCGGCAACGGTTTCACGTTTACTTGCACGCAGTAAATGAAAAACTTAGGGTCCTTAACCGGGTTTTACGTTCCATTGCTCCCTAGACCCCAATTATCAATCGCCAGGCGACCAGGCGACCTTGCTGCCGGTAGGCAACGGCCATAAGATGGTCAATCGCGGTGAATTGTGCAGTGGTTAATCCGAAACGGGCCGGATCGATTATTGTGAGCACCGGAAATTTCTGGCGTAGCACTTTTTGGGTATCTTTTTTAGCATCACATTGCGGTTGCCTGTCATTTCGATGCCTGGAAAGTGATATGGAACTATTTGGTACATTATCATCCGTCTCTTCAAAATGTGCCCACCTGCAGCCACCCTCTTCCCTGGTAACCATATGCAGCGCCGAGTTCTGCCAGAAAAGACGCGCTTCAACCAGTGGGAAATTGTCAGGCCAGTTAGGGTAACCACGCACGAGAGGCTCAAAATTCTTCAGGCGACCGGGAGCGCCGTTAATATTAAGCGTCGTCGGTTCCGGTTCGGCCCAAGAGAGCAACGGCACGCATTCACTGGCCTGTTCAGCGAGGAACTCGACAACACTGCGAGCTGATTCGCCATTCCGACGTATGATCTTGCATGTTGTCTCTGTTTCATTATTCATGCCGTCTCCTCCATACCGATTTCTTGGCCATCAATCTCCCAGCGCAACCAGCCATGGCCGCGCCACTGGCTACCACCAATGCCGATCTGCCCGTCATGCATCAGGTCAAACAGTTCTTCCAGCGCCTTTTTTTCAACAGACGATGCGTCTTCAAGCACCATTTTCCAGATGAAGCTTGCTTGCATGACGGCGACGCGATCGAATTTCGAACTTTTGAAAGTCCCACCAGCAAACTCATCTTCGGCATGATGTTGTAACCAAGCCAGGCGCAGCGGACTTTTTTCATCTGGCAGCACATCACAAATCAAGAGCTTGGCGCTACATTCAGTTGTGCCAAACAATGTTTCGACCAATGTCTCGCTCTCTCCTCGTGCCTTGAGTAGACGTGCCAGTGCATGGCGCAAGGGGCCGCGCAGACCGGAGCCGGGAATGTAAGGCAGACGGGTGCCATCTTGCTGCTCAATCGTGACGATGGAAAAATCGGGATCAAAACCGTCCTTCGCCTTTGATGTATCCATGGCGTCTGGCGCAAGAAAGTCATTATTCCAGGCCGCGGCCAATTCCTCGCTGGCGTGACCGCCTATGGACAGGCTGTCGATCCCGTAGCCATTATCACGTTCGCCAACAATGACTCGACCGGTTATTTCCTGCCAGCCAGGTAAGGAATTTTTCGTTGGTTCGACCTTTGTAGCTATATCCTGGAATTGTTCTGTGATATAGGCCTTATAATTTTGCGATTTTTCAGCACAAGGCCAATGGTCGATATGATCAAGGGTGAGCGGATATTCAAACAAATTCTCCAGACGCATCCAGCCGAGGCCGCGTGCGACTTCACGACCAATCAGGCAACGGCCTGTTGCCCAGTGGGCAAGTGCCTTTCTTGCGCGCTCTGCGGCTTCAGGATCGCGCGCGGTGTCAACTTCCAGTATAAAATGCCAGCAAGTACCTGGTGGCAGTGTTTCGACATTAAACAAGGCATTGTCAGCCGCCGCGCCAGTTTGCGCATGAATAGCGTTATGCTGACGAAAAGCGTATTTCACGGCAGATGATGGATGGCTGTTAAAAAAACGCCAGACCGATGAGCAGTGGCCTTTATTGCTACCGGAAATCGTGTCGCTAACTTTGCCATCAAGCCTGCGCAAGATGGCGATCAGTGCACCGGCTAATCCGGTGCCACGCAGGGTCGGTCGACCCAGGCCATCGCGGCAAAACGGGCTATCTACGATGGTAAGCGGATCATCGTTACCACCAACACTCAAAAAGGACTCCTGCACCAGTGTGCCGACGAAGAGGGTGCAATAAAGCATAGAATTATTCATCCGTACTTTCCTTTTCGAGAATCAAATATTGAACAAGATAGGAAACCAACAAGCGTTTTTCTTCCAGGCTGGAAAATTTTTTAAATTCATCTTTTAATTGATCGATTGGAAATTTTTCCCAGGGCTTACCGCTCTTTGGACGTCGTTCTGGTGCGGTGCTAATCTCCTTAAGGAGATTGTCCAATTCTTTTTCATTGTTGACGGCAAGCGCATGGTTACGCAACCATTGCAGCTGGCTTGCACTGGGTTTTCTCGCACCTGATTCTTTGGCAAGATTTTTGGCAGATAAGAGCAATTTTTCTTGCTGGTTGACCAAGGGCTGATTTTCCAACCGTTTAGGTTTTTCAAGAGTCGTGATTGGTTGCACACCGATGACAAAGCGGCCGTGGCCTTCGCGAGTGCGTTCACCCATCGCCTGTTTGACAGCCAGCGCTCTTGCAAGGGCTGCACTGCCAGAACCTGTGATCCGCCAGCATGAACCGCGCCGCAGCGCCAGTGCCGGAACACGATGCAATCCACTGGCGGCGTTGAAACCGTGCACTACTTCGGTCTCAACAATGCTTTTCTCAATTCGCCATCCATCTTGCTTATCTTTACAGTTGTCTTCGCAGGCAAGTTTGCACAGCGTATCAACATCCAGATCATAGAGAAAACCGAGGTAGTCGCCACGAATGATTAAATCACTACTGAGGGTGAGTATCCAGTCGTCTTTAAAATCACTTTCACTTTGTCTGGTTTCTTCTATCGAGGTGAATGACGCTACACCTACCGGTTGTCCACCGCGTCCGACTCTGAACCAATCTTGACCTGTGAGTAGCGGAGTAAAGTCGTTAATGAATTTGGTAGCGGCAGCTGCATTGTCAAAGCACAGCTCTGCCTGAAAATAGGTTCCTTCAGCGATTTCTTCCAGACTGAATAATTTCGCTTCGGTCTCTACACCCTTGAGCGTTTTATTTCGTAATCGTACGTTCATGGTGGGGGTGTAACGTAGCCACGTACTGGACTCGTCTATTTTACAAAGATATTCGTGCATACCGGGGCGCTTGCGCTTCTCACCTTCGGTTTGCTCCTCGGCCTCGCTCAGACTATCAGAAGCCTTGAATTGCTCAGAACCACCCGCCCACCACGGCAGCGTTGTATTTTTTGCTTTAGGTTTCTGGGTCAGGATAGACAGCGGGATTGGCAAGACTGTATGGGCTTGAGTAAAACCTGCTGGCAGTGGCAATGCATCACCAATCGAAATTTTTTCCAGCTGTGCCTCTTTGGCATTGGCAAGCGCCCAGGCCATCAGCGCACCACGTAGTCTCTGGCCACGAATGAATGAATCGCTACGGATCAGGTTACCGGGATGCCCGGTCACCGGCAGGCACAGCGGTTCGTAATTGCGCAGTACAAGGCGCAGGCGCGTTACGGTCGGGGCGGGGTGCTCAACTTGGGGGTTTATTCGGGGTGCTCTATCTGACTTTGTTTGTAAAAACTCTTCAAGGAGAGTATCCGCCTTACAGGTTTGCCAATCTACTTGCACTAGCCCGCTGCCACGATTACGGCCACCACCGATTCGATCGATACGACGGAGCAAACGTTCAAGCAATGTTTGTTGGGCCTCGTTTTGTATTCGTAATATGGCTTTGAAACAAGCGCCGGCAGCCACATATTCGATAAAACGCAGCGTATCTTTTTCTGGTACTCGACTATTTGGTTTGCGCTTGCTTGAAGCCCAGACCAGGGTCTTGCTGTTTTCGTCTGTTCGCAATGAGGTCATGCACAGGGAACTTTGTTTCCCGCCTTCATCACCAAGCAATGCGGCCAGTTCTATCTTTTTAATTTTTTCTAACCAGATTAATTTGTCTCCCGCTTCGCGCAACAGTCCTTCAAAATGGCTGGCGCGAATGACTGGATTACCATAGCGGTCGCGAATGACAAGGGCATCAATATCCCCCTGGCCAGTGCCAGTTCCCGTATGCAAATTTTCTAATACTTTAATTATAAGCTGAAAAAAAAGAGGCGCGGACTGATCAGTCATTAATTCCTCCCAAGCGGGAAATTTCCCAGATACCGATGACATCGAGCGCACGCGTCATATAAAGCGGCTTATTCTCTTCGCATTGCTGCCAGAGTTTTCTGTCATCAATACTCAGTACCTTGCGCACGCAATCCGGCAGACGCTCGAAAGCCAATTCACCGGTCAGCCGTCCCTGCTCGCAGGCGCCGCGTAGTCCGCGTAAAGCCGAGCGACTCACTTTGTTATCATCCTTCCCACCCAGCGCTTTAGCTGAAGTGAGCAGCCCTTCAAGACTATCATTACCCAAAACACGGTAGGGGCGATCGGTAAACAGCAAGGTTTCTGTTTTGTCATCAACAGCATAAACTCTTTTTTCACCTTGCTGGCGCGCTACTTCGACATCAGCAAACCAGGATTGGGTGACGATTTGCCAGTCAATTACCGAAGTTCTTTCACCTACAGGTAAAGCACGATAAAGCCGCTTGGCACTGGAAGCCAAATTTTCGGCCAGTTCATGCAGTCGATGTAGTGGATAACTTGATTGCGCGATGACGACACCCAGCGCCACATGGAGTGGGTTACCATCGGCTAGCTTGTAGTTCTTTAATTCATGCGCGTAATTGTGGGCGAATTCAAGCGCGTTTTTGGCTCGGCAGACAAGCAGCAGATCATCACCACCCAGCATCAAAACCTGATAGGGCCGATTGCCACCACGTTCAGTGAACGTTTTTGAGAGTGCTGACACGACGGCCTTGCGCGCGGCTACGCGCATGCTGCGATAAAAAATTTCTCCACGAGCTTCATTATGTTCCGGCTTAACGCTTTTTTCTTTATCTTTCCATTCTTTATAGCGTAAACCGATACCGTTGCCATCGGCATGGATCAATGCAAGATAATCGCCTGACACAAGAGCAGCGAGATCGTTTGGCCTTTTCCAGCCCATGTCTTTGTCGGGGTATAGGCTGTCGTGCATCAGACCGATGATGTCACACGCGTGCCCTTGATTGAATTCTTTCCCTTTATTCTCTCGCTCGGTAACCGAACGCGCAACGGGAATATCTTTTCCCTCTTCTTGAGGCGACGCTGGCTCTTTACCCGTCACCTGGCATATCTGCAGTACCGGCAAATTTAATACATGTATTTCTTGCGGAACAGTTTGCGTAGAATCTTCTTCCGGCGCTTTTTTTAAATTTTTCTCGTCCTCTGTTTGCTCTAACGGTTTAATCCGGGCCTGAAACAACACGCCAGGTAAATGTTTTGCCAGTTCTTTTTCTGCCAGTTCCCGGAAGGCTTTTGCATCGCTTTCTTCCGAAAAAGCCACAATGAAGTGCCCGCCATCACGTGCAAGTATACCTTTCTGATAAAGCATAGCAGGGTCATCCAGATGCTCTTTTAATCCCTTTAAACAGTCATCTTTCAAATCATATTTAATGTCTTCTGGCCAGATGAATTTACAGCCTTTTCCATTTCTCTCCATCAATCCGGGCAACACATTGCGCATTGTCTCCCCAATCATGGCATTAGCACCCAGCATCGCTTTGAGCTTCGGCACGTCAAAAATGAAACTCTGGACGCGCTTTAGACTGATTTCGAGTTTGATTATGCTCATGCTTTAATGACTTCTTTCAAAAGATCGTCAAGCTGCTGACCAATGGCTTTTGTATGTTCAGAAGCCCCGAGACTACCCAGTAAATTATTTACATCTTTGCCAATCAAGAAGTTATTTCCGAACGATTGATTGGTATCCTTAATCAGCTCATTTTCTTTCAAACAACTTTTCAACGCTTTTATTTTAATGGGCTTATCTGAACCATGCGAAAGAAGATTTCTGTAATCGCGCGCACTGTTCTGGGCATTATCTTTCTTATTATAACAATGGCATATGGCATCCAAAGCATTCCCGCTCTGTCGTTGCTCACCTTGCTTAAACCATCCGGGCCAACGCCGCGTTAAGCCAAGTACCTTATGCTTACCGCAGCGCTTTGGTTCTAATAACTTTTGCTCAAATAGCTCATGGTTTGGCGATAAGTCGCCATTAACGGTTTCATTGGCACGATCCACCGTTAGATTCCATTGTTGAATTCGCGAATCATTTTCAATCAGCTTCCATGCGGAAGACTCGATGAACACGCCGAGAAGCCTCAATGCCCCGGCACAATCCCCCATGCACAAACAGATTTCAATCTGGCAAGCAATTTTCACGAATTGCTCTATCGTTTGACCCTTTACCTGCAAAGGGTGATTTGACATTCCTAACAACGGGCCAAGCAGATTTTTGACTGATTCAGTCCAAGGTAACTCTGGATATCGGCGCGCAAACCCATAGGCACTGGCATAATCAGGGCTGCGCAATGCTTCAGCACAGTGAAAACGTAACGTTTCCTGTTCGGAAACGCGGACATTATAATCAAGCGGGGCAATTACTGCGGGACCTCCTCTTTCGGATTGCTCCAGCAGGGTAATTGCCTGTTGTCCCAGGCATGTGGCCGGCACACGCTCAATGATTGGTTTGAGCGGCGGCATGCCACCCGAAGTCGTCACAACAATCTTGTGATCCGTATCATGCGTTGATTTCCATGCCTGAATAATCGCAGTCAAACGCTTGACGACTGCTTTCTGGGCAATTGTGTTCTCCATCTTTTCATCGCCGGTTAAGATATCAATCCAAGTGCTTACGTTTTGTTCTAGAATGTCAGGAATATTTCCCTGATTATCCACCCATTTTAATTTAAGCCGTTCGGCCAGATATCTTGCGACCAACGGACCGGAAGCAATAGGCTCATCTGGATCGTCACCTGGTTTCTCATTGCGATTGGTATTCAGTACGATGACTGTAACCGGTTCCTCTGCAAACAACTTCAGTGCGGGTTTCAACAGCGGATAAACTTTCGGGCAATACAACGGCAATGCTGGTTCCTGATCATTTGGGATGGCATCTCCGCCATTGGAAATTTGATACTGTTTATGCGTAATGATCGCTAAAAATTGATCGTCTATCACTTCAAACTCGAGTTTTATATCACGCGCTTCTTCACGCGAAACTGGTTTAGGCAGCTCATCGCCTGAGTTTGGAAACTTGACCTTATCTTGCTGGAGCAAGGTAAGTAATCCTTCGTGCACACTACGAATGCCTCCACGACCTTTTTCAAAACGTAATGGCCCATTCCATTGTCCACATTGGTCTTTCTTGTACACCGGAAATTGCACATCGGATACACCCACCGAAATTAGCCATAACCATGACATGTTTGTTATTTCCTTTATTTTTCGTCACGAAACTTTTGGTCATTGTGGAATCAATTCAACACTGCCAAATCCCTTATCTGCATTTTCACCACCACCACAGATGGACAAAATGCTGAGCCATGGCAGCAGTGTCTCGTCGACTGACAATGTCACATCACCATTCCAGACAAGTGCATTGAACATTCCACCATTTCCTCTGCTTGAAAGCTTCAGTCGCTGCGGTTCAATACGCACTTGGTCAATTGAAAATGCTGTCGGTAGCAGTGCATTGGTCACGTGATGCGCGAGATGACAGGTCAATTTTTGCCAGGTAGCCTCTCGTGAACATAGTGCAGTAAATTTTTTTGCTCGCTCACGCAAGCTTTTGCCAATCTCGTGTGCTATCGCGATAGCATCAGGCTTACTTTCCAAAGATGTTATTGTTCGTTTGCTTTTAAAAACCAACCAGGGTGTTACGAACACCAAGCGCCAGTGCTTTGTGCCACGAAATTCCAAATCCCCATAATGGGTGACGTCGGTTGATAATACCGCGTCCAGTCCATGATGTTCACGTAAGCAACGTGCCGCCCAGTCAAGTTCTTCACAAGCCGTTTCACCTACGGAAATCAGGTGTAATTCTTGTACACTTGGCCGCCACTGTAGAAACATCGTAGCCATGCGCCATTTTTGTGCACCACCTCCGATTTGAGCCGGAAACAAGACATCCGCCCGACAGCAGTTACGATCCACCATAGCGCATGAATTACCCGACTCTACGCAACTCACCGTTGTCGCTGCGGCACAATGTTCGCGCCAGGCACGCGCTCGCAGGATGTCACTCAAAACTGCAGTACCATGCGCGGGTGCCAGAGTTGATGCAGGGTAACGCAGTATGGATACTGGCAATGTGCGCCATAGCTCAACCAGGTCTTGTGCGCCACGCACCTTGATTGAGTGCTCAGACTTTTTCATTATTCTGCTTGATCCATATTTCCTGGCTAAATTGATCAGATTTTTTTTTAAGAATATCCGACACTGTTTGCTGGCTGAGACCTAGCAGTTTACCGATCTCTTTTTGACTACGTCCCTCAGCTTGAATCCGGCGAGCGATAGCGGAACGGATTATATTAAGTATGTCATCCAGCTTCGGTCTTCCCGGACCAAACTCTAACCCGACAAGTATTTCCCAGGCATGTGCGAGCACTTCATTTGCACTCTTTATTTGTCTTGATCGTTCGTAAGCTAAGCGATCAATATGCGCACCGGAGCTTTGTGCAGCCGCTGTCGCCAATAAGGATTTCAGATCGTGTAAATTCCGTGGATATAAATCAGTCTGTAAATCATGCTGCAATCGTTCCTTCAGTTTACCGTTCATCAGCCCAAGCTGTCGCAACAGTGCTTCACTCAATGCCACGACGTCGCTACGCGCACCCAGTGAGGGCAGCTCGATATGGATAGCGCCGCGCAACCCATCATGTGTCAATGTGTTCAATGTTGCAGCAGGCGTATGGTCTGTGCGGAATGTGGCTGCAATGGCGATTTTTGAATATTTTTCTGACAGATTTGTCAATTTTTGCAACGCTTTTTCTGGCCAGGCATCAAGATGCCTGATCAGCAGTGTACCTGTTTGAGCAGAGCCAATTTCTGGTTCTTTTGACCATTCTGTCCATTTAATCATTTCGCCACCATGCCACTTGGAAAATTGTTCACTGGCGTGCCATTTACCGCTGCCGCTCGGTCCTTTTATCAACAATCGCTGAGGCATCTTTCTGTTGGTTGCTGCCCTATGTATCGCAGCAAAACTCGCTTTCACATGGGGATCATCAAACACGGTATCGGGTATTAACTGTCGCCTGGCTCTGTCTGATAATTTGGACAAGCTTTTTGTACGTGCACGTTCATGAATCCCGCGAGCAGCTAATACATAAGGTGGGTACACTTCCAGAACATCATTTTGAATCGAAGTCTCGAACATGCGCACATTTTCCAGCGGCAGACAATTGGCAGCAAGCAACAATGTAAACTTCATAGCAGGTGTGCCTGAAGATAGATGAAAAATCACTTCATTATTACGTTGCGCGCCTGAAGTCGGTATCTTCTTCCAAACAATCTCATATAGTGCGTTCAGGTCAGTAGGACCTTCAGGCAGAACAATTTTACGCCGCTCTACTGCCAGCCCATCAAGTCCCATTTGTGGCAATACTTGCTGCAGCTTTTGGTAAAATTCATATCGATCAGTCTTACCATCGAGATCATCATCAAATAATAGTAAACATGTCTGATGCAGCGAAAGTTTTGGCTCGAGACACGAAAGATGTGTTAACAGTCTTAGAATAGGACTGATATTTTCTCCTTGAGACTCAATATAATTAAGATCGGTTCTGCCAATAAACGAAATGACCAGGCGTTTTTTTATTTTTTTCTTAGATAGTATAGTCATGAGATATTTGCCCAGAGAGCGATACGCCTGATTTACACAGTAGCAAGGAATGAAGCAGTATTTTTGGCATATCTTGTGGCAATGCCGCGCCTTCTATGGAGATAGAGAAAAGCATTTTCAACCAGATGCCGTCGTTTATAGCGTTCCTTGTCGTAAGACCTTTGTGCTGTACGATTCTTTTTTGAGGAGATTACGATTTCCATACCCTGCCTTCTTGCCTGTTCAATAGTTGCATTACTAGCATAACCGCAATCGCCAATAGATAATCCACATCAGGTCCTTCGATTAAGCGATTAGCCCGCGGGTAATCCGCTGTGGTGCCTTGTGTAATAAAAACGCTGACTGGCACACCATGCGCATCCACGGCCAGACAAATGAACCTCAAGCAGTGCCCATACTTCATCTGATATAGCATGCCTACGATGTGAGTGTGTCATATGAAATCCTTTCTTTTTTACAAGCCGCTCATATTTTTTTCCATAACTTGATTATGAAAAAAAATATTCAGAAAGCGGGGTTTTTTTGTTCGAATCCACAAGTATCAAGTCACCCATCGAAAATAATTCAGGAGGAAAATTTTTCGGATTCTTTTTTTGCACACCGGTTTCTACCATATATTCCAATAAACTGCGAACAAGATAGCGTTGCGACGTCTCTAAATTGCGGATCTTATCCAATATGAGCAAGGCATATTCCGCATTCTGGCTTTGTGCTGCACTTGATCTGAGCATGCGCTCCCCTAAACCGTCTGTTTCATCCAATGCACCGAGTATCAGATTTGGCTTCTGCAACACAGATATTTTTTCAATCAAATTCATCCAATCAAACCAACGCTTAAGCGGTTCGGGAGGATTCCCCTTAGTCCGCTGGTAAAGTTCGACAAAGGTTTCTCTCACTGATTGACTCAGGATAACGGCATCATTAGGATGGCAAAGAAGGCAATCGTGAATGCTGCCAATGTCTGTCACACCTGAAGCTTTAGCGTCCAATAGCGTCATAGCTAAATGAGTGGCGTCCAGGCTATGAATCAAGTTGGGTAATAAAGAAGATTTTTGCTTACTGGATTCGACCCCATCTCCCAGGCGCTCTACACCGATAGTAATTTTCTTGGTGCCTAAACTTGCCGTTACAGAGCTTCCTCCAAGCTTAAACTTATCCTGGCATACCGGAAAACCAAGCGGAGTCAACCATAGCAGCGGCAGACCGGCACAGGCATCCGCAATATCTTCCAACCAACCGGCAAATTTATCGACAGATGGATATTTTTTCGATAACGCAAATCGTAAATGGTGAACTATCGTCAGTGCTACATAACTTGCCAGCGCGGTTAGTTCGATTAATTCCTGCCATGCTTCTTGTTTTTCAATAACATCACTACAAAAAGCCTTTTTACGTAAAGCCTTATAATGAGGCTTACTGCAGTTGATAACAAATTTTTTCTGTTTTTTACCTTTACCCTTCTCGTCCCAGGGAATCAATTGTGCAAATTGATTATAAATCGCGGTATCTTTTTCGTTCTCTTGTTCCTTTGTTTTACGCCATTCCTCAAAAACCAGCTCAGCAATGGCTTCAAGTACGAAACCAGCTTGCGAGGTTTCACTCGCACCGTAAGGAATGGTCATGACAATTTTTTTTGCAGTGTCACGATTTAGCCATTTCTGCCGATTCTGATTATTGACAAGCCAGGCATCAGCCAGAACGAGTCCTTTCTCATGAATACCAACACCAAGCTTCCTCAGTTTGCCGAGTTGACCAATTGTTGTAACCGCTTCGTTCGCCAGCTCAATGTATATATCACTTGGAAGGTTATCATTGCTCGGCATCACATTGACTGCGCGCGCCAGTCCTTCGTCACAGGTTAGCGCTGATATATGCTGTAATCCATTACAGGTGCCATCTATCTGTATGGGTAAATGGATAGATTTCTGCGGATCATTTTTCCATTGTTGATATGTCAGACAAAATGCAAGAAACTGCATTGGCTTGGATGCAACGTCTCGCCAGAATGATTCTTGAAGCGGTGCTTTCGCACTAGCCAGGATTTCAGATTCATGATCCACTACCCATTGCTCGCGCTCATCAAGCGTAAGCACCTGCCTGTCCGTTATTCCAAGATCTGACAAAATCTGTGTACGCCGCACCAAATTCGCGCCATGCCGACATAGCGCACTAATGCCCTGCTCGTTAAGCGGTTTACCATTGGCAAATTCAAACAATGCTCGCTGCATATCGCCCCCTTGCGGTGTTAACCAGGGTGTTTCAGCGTAGATACGGCCACGATAATCTGCTTTCCACGGCAGGTAGAATACGGTTCTGGAGCCTTCATCAGTTATTTGGCTCAATTCATCAAGCGCTTGGCGTGACAGGATATGATCGAGAAATTCACCGGACCGCTCAAAGTGTTTGCGCTTTTCAGCTGCATCGGGTTCATAAAATGCTTTGGCAATCCATTCGCGCAGACTGTCGAGTTGTGCAACATTCAAATCATAATCCATGACAAGTGGATTTGCAGCCTGTTCGCTTTCTTCAACATTTGTTTTCTCCCGGATGGCATATTTTTTAGCCAGATCATTGAAGCATTTTGCCCAATGCAACACTGTCAGGTTTATGCGCCAGGGTACGGCCTGCTGGACATTAATTGCTTTAATGTATTGTTTAAATTGCTTGGCCATATAGTCAGTTTTTATGGCACCCGCATGGAATTGGTACAAAAAATTATTTGTAGAGCGATATTTGATGAGTTCAACACAAAAAAAATTGTCACCATTACTGGCGATTGGATTAATATCGCCAATTTCATACTGAACTGCTTGTCTGAGCGGTTGCAGGGTATAGCGATACGGTAATTTCGTTAAAAATGATTTGATTCGCTGTGTGAAATCGTCTGAGCTGACTCCGATGTAATAGCGTTCCCATTTTTCGTTATCAGGCCTAAGTTTTTCCACGATAATCCAACCATGCATTGCCACAAGCAAACTTTCTAGTAATACCTTGGCCAATAGCTGATAGATCTCGGATTTTGTCGTTTTATCATTGACATCATGATCCCGTAACCAACGCCAGGTACCTTGTTGCAACAAGGAAGCAATGATGTACACCACTTGCGTGTACGCAGCCCGTCCTTGTTTAAATTTTGTAGCTATATCAGGATATTTTTCATCGTTTTCACTTTCAAAACCCAATTCCTTCACAAATGATTCTGCCAATGCTTGGCATAATCCCTGAATAGCCACACAAAATACAACTTCGAAGGATGCAGGCACTTGTTGGGAATCCAAATCAACTAGCTTGGCAGCTTGGATATCTTCATCTGTAAGTATCGCTTGCCTCAAGGAATGGACCGACAATTGTGAAGCTGAAAATTCTCTCAGCTGTTTTGTAAATACTACTAACATCTGGTCATAACTATAATTGTTATTATCAGTGTTATTCGTATCGTCAAATAGATGGCGTTTAATGTACTCCACTAGCACGCGTTGCATTGCACCACTGCGTGCAACACCTGGCGCCACTTGTCCATACTGCAAATCTGCTGAAATCCACATTGATAGTGTCATGCCAAATCTCCATATTTAACGCAAATCAACTTTGCTTTTAACTAGATTTCTTGATGATTAATGATTACGTTGATACTTATCTTAAAAAATGGTGATTTTAGGCACGATTTTCTCAACAATTTATTATCACCTATTCTATATGATAGAGACTTTTGAAAAGCTCTCTGGGAGTGTCTTCATCTTCAGCAAATACCGCATCAAATTGGCCGGCTGGTGTAAGAACCTTATAAATGGTATCCATCATGATTGCTCTCTTGATAGTTGATGGGACTGTCTCGTAATGAGACCTTTGCCGAGGCTTTTTTTGGATACGGAACCGTAACAACATAATCATAGTCAGGGTGAGAAAACTGATAGTGACTACCACGCACCCGAATTTCTTTCCATCCGGCTTGCTTCATTTCCTTGATGAGTTACTTACTGTTCATCATGTGTATGACACACACATATTAAAAATAATATCAACATAATGGGGCTCCGTGGAGAAACCCCTTGTTGGCATTAAAATATTGGCAGACGGCAAACATAAAGAAGAATTGGATATCGCATTGAAGGAATTGGTGACGGAGCTTGGAGGTCAATTGGCATGGTTTAATAGACCCGGACACCCCGGTTGAGAGAAAATATTCTTAACTGGAGGAAGAGATGGTAGCAAAAAAACAATATACAAAAGAATTTAAATTAGATGCAGTAAGCTTGGTATTGGATCAGAGTTATACAGTTGCAGAAGCTGCATGTAACCTTGAGATCAACGCCAACATGCTCAGGCGATGGATCAAGGAATACCAGGCGGATAATGATGGGCAGGCATTTCGAGGGAATGGAAAGTTAACGCCGGAACAAGAGGAAATTCGACGTTTAAAGTTAGAAAACAAGCAGCTTAAGATGGAGAAACAAATACTAAAGGAGGCGGCGGTCTTCTTCGCGAAAGAAACGAAGTAAAATATTCGTTCATCACCCAAAAGAAGAAGACCTATCCAGTTGGCATGATGTGTCGGCTGTTTAGGGTGAGTCGTAGTGCATATTATGATTATGTTCGGCGTCGAGCAAATTATTTTGATAATTCGTATCACATCAAACTCATTGATATTATTTTTGATATTGCAGAATCCAGCCATTATACCTATGGTAGCCGTAGAATAAAGAAGGCTTTAAATGCAATAGGTTATACGGTTAGTCGGTGGAGAGTTCGAAGCCTGATGAAAGAGACTGGAGTTCAGGTAAGACACCGGAAGAAGTACAGATTAACAACGAACAGTAATCATAAACAACCGGTATTCGATAATAAGTTGAATCGACAGTTTGATGTTGCTGGCCCAAATCAGGTGTATGTTGGTGACATCACATACATCTGGACGCAAGAAGGTTGGTTGTATTTGGCGATTGTAATTGATTTGTTTTCCAGAAAAATAGTTGGTTGGGGTATGAGTTCAAGAATGAAAGCGCGGTTGGTTTGTGATACGTTGAGGATGGCCATATGGCAGCGTCGACCACAAATTGGTTTGATTGTACATTCGGATCGCGG
This sequence comes from Nitrosomonas cryotolerans ATCC 49181, assembly GCF_900143275.1. Taxonomy (NCBI): domain Bacteria; kingdom Pseudomonadati; phylum Pseudomonadota; class Betaproteobacteria; order Nitrosomonadales; family Nitrosomonadaceae; genus Nitrosomonas; species Nitrosomonas cryotolerans. Next base: position 31,752 of record NZ_FSRO01000002.1, on the reverse strand, counting down.
GTCACAATATGCCAGTAAAGAATATCGAAGATTGCTAAAAGATAATGGTTTTATAGGAAGCATGAGTCGTCTGGGTGATTGTTGGGATAATGCTGTTGCAGAAAGTTTCTTTGGCAGCCTAAAACAGGAGCGTGTCCAATGGAAAAGCTATCAGACCCGCTATGAAGCACAGCAGGATATATTGCAGTATATTTCCATGTTCTACAACAGTTACCGACTACATTCATATCTGGGATACAAAAGTCCAAATCAATATGAAGCAGAAGCCGCAAAAATGATAAAAGTCGCTTAACTGGGGTGTACGGTTTTACTTGACCATGTCACCAGAAAGAGGCCCAATGCACCCAGTCAGAATAATTGTTATTCAACTCATTGCAAAACCAATTAGAAATAATCTTTTCTTGGTTTAAATACTCGAATCCCACTGCGGCCACATCAAGACTATGATAAACCAGTGGGTGCCACTTCTGTTTACCTTGGTAGTTCTGATCTGCTTTACCCCAGTACTTAAAAACCAGTTCCTCTAGCGACTTCATTATTTTCTAATTCGAAGGATTTTCATGTGTCATGGCATTATTGCTTTTTTTCTCAGTTTTATCGCATTAGCTATTGGTAGTGAATTTGGCATTCTAAGCACATTTCCAATAAGAAGCTGCAAATCTCCCTGCTTAATATCAAAAAAATGCGATTTCCGTTAGATATAACCTTATTACGCATGTTGATACGTAACATATCTCATTGATTTATAAATATATTGAAAAATGATGAGAAAAGAGGTGTATTTGCCGGGCATAATCACTGGCCGACCCATTTTCTCTATCGTTCCTTGAAAAATTTTTCGCAAGAACAAGCGCCCGATTGGCGTGAGTTGGAACGGAGATCTCCGTAAGGCCACGGTGGATAAGAATAAGACCGCTGCATAACTGTGTTTTTGAGCTTTTCTGATTACTTGCAGCATTGATAACTCAAGCACTTAAAAATCTTTCCCAGCTCGAAATAACCAGTTATGTAGCGGCCTTAGAATGGCTCCAACCTCCATAATCCGATGGTAAATCCCGTCACGGTGCGCCCGTGCGTATAATCCAGAGAACGGCATTAATGAACTGGCGATTATCTCTAGCTATACCTCCCCAAGCGCCTTGGCGGCCAGGTAAAGGAGTCTCAAGCAGCGCCCCATACTTCTTCTGATATATTTATTATGCCTACGATGTGAATGTGTCATATTTTTAATCTCATGACTGCACTATCTAGCGAAATAACAAAAAGAATTGAAAAGCTTCGGAAAAAGAAAGTTAATCAGAAAGAGTCGAATGAATTGACAGAGCATCATTCTCAGGAACATAATAGAAGCCATGCAACCATGCAACCATGCAACCATGCAACCATGCAACCATGCAACCATGCAACCATGCAACCATGCAACCATGCAACCATGCAACCATGCAACCATGCAACCATGCAACCATGCAACCATGCAACCATGCAACCATGCAACCATGCAACCATGCAACCATGCAACCATGCAACCATGCAACCATGCAACCATGCAACCATGCAACCATGCAACCATGCAACCATGCAACCATGCAACCATGCAACCATGCAACCATGCAACCATGCAACCATGCAACCATGCAACCATGCAACCATGCAACCATGCAACCATGCAACCATGCAACCATGCAACCATGCAACCATGCAACCATGCAACCATGCAACCATGCAACCATGCAACCATGCAACCATGCAACCATGCAACCATTTTTATTTATTATGACGTCGTGAGTTAGTAGATTCATGACGCAATAACGCTATGAAGAAGATTGCTTTTCTTGCCCAAAAGGGTGGAAGTGGTAAAACAACACTCGCAGTACATACAGCCGTAGCTGCTGCTGAATCTGGAGAGATTGTCGTTGTCATCGACACCGATCCTCAAAAGAGCGCCACAGTTTGGGGTAATTCTCGAATGCAGGAGACACCTATTGTTGCGACAGCTGTCGCTACTGATCTAGGTCGTGTGATTGAAGCTGCCATTCAGGAGCAAATGACATTAGTAATCGTTGACACTGCCCCTCATGCAGCCCCAGCCGCTACGCATATCGTTCGTGCTGTCGATTTAGTAGTTATCCCTGTTCGTCCCACTGCTTTTGACGTTGCTGCTGTCGGGAGTGCTGTTGATATTGTCAAGGCAGCAGGTGTTCGTGCAGTGTTCGCTTTGTCAGCCTGTCCGTTTCGCTCACCAGAAATTGCAGAAACTCGGATTGTATTAGCGGAGTATGGTTTGCCAGTGGCGCCAACTGAAATTATTGATCGTCGCGCTTTCGCGCGTGCGATAGCTACAGGCCGATCTGTCACTGAATTTGAGAGTGATGGAAAGGCTGCAATTGAAATTCGCGCTTTTTGGGCGTGGCTTAGGGAGGAATTAAAATGAGTAGTAAAACAATAGGACTTGCGGCCTTTACAAAAAAAGGGACTGCTGATATTCAGCAAACTTCAGACGATCAAGGGGGGGAGCCAATAGGCAGAACCCATAAACGCGGACGAGGAAAAGGCGAAGTGGTTGCTCTCACAATTCGTTTTTCTCGTGCAGATTGGGAGCGTGTGCATCAACTTGCGGTATCTGAGGGAGTTAGTATCCAGCATCTAGCTATTAGTGGGATATCTAAGATTTTTGAAGAAAAAGGGCTTGCTGGATTGAAGCTGTGACTGCATGATTTTATGCAACCATGCAACCATGCAACCATGCAACCATGCAACCATGCAACCATGCAACCATGCAACCATGCAACCATGCAACCATGCAACCATGCAACCATGCAACCATGCAACCATGCAACCATGCAACCATGCAACCATGCAACCATGCAACCATGCAACCATGCAACCATGCAACCATGCAACCATGCAACCATGCAACCATGCAACCATGCAACCATGCAACCATGCAACCATGCAACTAGCTTCTATCCATTGAATTTTGATGTTTGCATTTTTATCCATCGTGACCTTTTCAGGAACGCCATTGGCTTGTATGGCTTTTTCGAAGAAGCGTTTAGCAGCAGCCTTATCGCGCTTGGCCGTTAATAGAAAGTCGATCGTTTTACCATCCCTGTCCACAGCGCGATAGAGGTATGGCGTGGTTTAATAGACCCGGACACCCCGGTTGAGAGAAAATATTCTTAACTGGAGGAAGAGATGGTAGCAAAAAAACAATATACAAAAGAATTTAAATTAGATGCAGTAAGCTTGGTATTGGATCAGAGTTATACAGTTGCAGAAGCTGCATGTAACCTTGAGATCAACGCCAACATGCTCAGACGATGGATCAAGGAATACCAGACGGATAATGATGGGCAGGCATTTCGAGGGAATGGAAAGTTAACGCCGGAACAAGAGGAAATTCGACGTTTAAAGTTAGAAAACAAGCAGCTTAAAATGGAGAAACAAATATTAAAGGAGGCGGCGGTCTTCTTCGCGAAAGAAACGAAGTAAAATATTCGCTCATCACCCAAAAGAAGAGACCTATCCAATTGACATGATGTGTCGGCTGTTTAGGGTGAGTCGTAGTGCATATTATGATTATGTTCGGCATCGAGCAAATTATTTTGATAATTCGTATTACATGAAACTCATTGATATTATTTTTGATATTGCAGAATCCAGCCATTATACCTATGCTAGCTGTAGAATAAAGAAGGCTTTAAATGCAATAGGTTATACGGTTAGTCGGTGGAGAGTTCGAAGCCTGATGAAAGAGACTGGAGTTCAGGTAAGACACCGGAAGAAGTACAGATCAACAACGAACAGTAATCATAAACAACCGGTATTCGATAACAAGTTGAATCGACAGTTTGATGTTGCTGGCCCAAATCAGGTGTATGTTGGTGACATCACATACATCTGAACGCAAGAAGGTTGGTTGTATTTGACGATTGTAATTGATTCGTTTTCCAGAAATATAGTTGGCTGGGGTATGAGTTCAAGAATGAAAGCGGGGTTGGTTTGTGATACGTTGAGGATGGCCATATGGCAGCGTCGACCACAAATTAGTTTGATTGTACATTCGGATCGCGGGTCACAATATGCCAGTAAAGAATATCGAAGATTGTTAAAAGATAGTGGTTTTATAGGGAGCATGAGTCGTCGGGGTGATTGTTGGGATAATGCTGTTGCAGAAAGTTTCTTTGGCAGCCTAAAACAGGAACGTGTCCAATGGAAAAGCTATCAGACCCGCTATGAAGCACAGCAGGATATATTGCAGTGCATTTCCATGTTCTACAACAGTTACCGACTACATTCATATCTGGGATACAAAAGTCCAAATCAATATGAAGCAGAAGCCGCAAAAATGATAAAAGTCGCTTAACCGGGGTGTACGGTTTTACTTGACCATGTCAGTCTTGGGGCTGAAGCGGCCATCGATCTGGTACGAAATTCAGAAATCTTTGTTGCCATGTTTGTTCAAGATGGGTAACTTGATCAGCGCACCTAGTACCGACAAACTCTTACTCTTACTTACGATGTAATCAACGTCACCAACCAGATACACCGCATCACGAGCACGGGAAATGGCAACGTTCATTCGCCGGTCATCAGCGTAAAACTTTGCAGGCCCGGTATTTCTAACAAATGAAAAAAACACGATATCAGCTTGCCTACCTTGGAAAGCATCTACAGTATCGACTTCCACCGTGATGGTCTCTCTAAAGTCGTGTTTCTTTAATGCCTTGCACAACTCTTTGCTCTGGGCGCGGTATGGCGTGATGAGGGCTACACTGATTTTTCGCTCGATCTTGGCTTGCAGGAGGCGTTCATTTATCTCAGCAAGGCGGTCCATAATAATTCGGATCTCAAAACAGTTGATTAGAATCTTCTTCTCCTCACCCCGCTGAGCAGGTACGCGGTAGCCATTGGACTTGTATGTAAGCCAACCAAAATCCTGAAATTCATGATCGGTTTCCGTGCGATGGTGCTCAAGCTCTCCTTTGTAGAAGTGGTGAGAGATGAACAGACCAATATCCGGAAGCATGCGGAACTGCTTGCCCAGGGTTCCTTTCATATTTGATGGCAGGTTCTCAAAGAGTCGCTCGATAACTCCGTTTCGGATCAGCCCCTCCTTATTATCGTTCATTTGCTCCAGAACTTCTGACTCTTCCGTACAGAACGTAGGCGGTAACTGTTTGTGGTCGCCGACCAGAATGCACTTCTTGGCCACGCTCATAGCCATGAGCCATTCTGGCATAGTAGCCTTAGAGCATTCATCGACGATGGCCAAGTCGAACATCTGAGTTTCTCTATCCCTCAGGTGGTCAATCTGATTGCAGGTGACGCCAATCACCTGGTGCATTTCAGCAAGGCTGCGGGCTTGCCAGCGAGCAATAGAGGGAACACCGCTGTCATTCTCTACACATGCAGCCAGATCAGTCCATAGCTGCTTGGTCAGCTCTGGAGCTGCTTCGTGAGCCTTGTGCCAGAGAGTATCCGCTCGTGTTAGCGCATCTGCCTGCGGAGTTTTTTCGCATTCAAACTCAGAAATAGAGAACTTTGGGTAGCGCAAGATTGATTCCATAAGCTCGGTGGATGCCTCATTTGCTAGGCGGTCTAAAGCATTATCAACGGCCACGTGAGTTTCAGAGCTAATCAAGATACGAACATTGGGCTTAGCTTTTATTAACTGCAGGACGATTTCCACAATTGCCGTTGTCTTGCCAGTACCTGGCGGCCCTTGCATGAAGAACAGGTCTTCGCTGGCCAAAGCCTTGAGGATTAGCTTGAAGGCAGAATCGTTGGGCTGGTAGCTTTTTTGGATAGGCTGAGTCGGGTGGATCGACATGGAGGTTGAACCTTCCCGGGCTTTAAACTCCGCAATAAAGCTATCTACGCTGGCTTGTGCCTCAGACGATCTTTTGTTCGGAACGCACTCATCTTCAGCGCTGTAGCTCTCATCGGGCAAAGAGATGTTGTCGCCGCCTTCCTTGGCTTGGTTGCTATAGTAATATTGCAGCAGTCGGTTGTGATTGATATTGCAGTTCGTACCGGCGCGAAAGCCTAGTAGATATTTGATTTGACGCTCCAGCTTCGGCTTGGTTGCTTTATCAGCATTGCCAAGCAGTGCCGTGAGATACTCAAGCCAATGGTCGATGTGATCGACGAAATCAATGGATACTTCGGGCTCGATGTGCAAATTCGGTTGTTGTTTGCTCATTTAAACTCCAGGGGTACTTATGTTCAAGAGTGTTTCCACGCCAGCGGGATTCTTGCAACCAAGTTTGTTTAAGAGTACTCGGCGTATTGCTGGTGCCTTTGCGTCCTTCAAACTCAACGGGAGCACAAACTTGCCTTTTAGTAGCTCAAAGACAATATCCATGTCAGGATGAATCGAAAGCGTGCCGAGATTATTTTCTGCCATGTCAGCAGTAATCAGCGCATCGATTGCCAAGGCAATTCTAAAGGTTGAGAATTGAGGCAACGCGGCCAGCAGTTTAACTTTGGTATCGTAACCAGCAGCGATAGCCTTAGCGACTGCGGTGATGGCTTCCTTGATATCCTGATGTCTCCAGTAAAACTGCAGTTCAATTTGTGGATGCATTCTCAATCCTATTTTGTTTTTTCTCCCAGTATTCGCGCTTTTGCTTACTGGTGTTGATGCCGAAGGCGAGCCAGGCATTGAATTCGCGGTCAGAGTTCAGGATTTCACGCATTGCATCAATGGCCACGTCGGGATGCAGTAAGGGTTCAATGCGAGCGATATAGCCGTGTAGCTCATCGCGGCGGGTGCCAATGAGAGATTGAGCCGCACGGCGTTTATTTAGATCCTCCCATGCATCATCAGCTGCGTGCTTCCAATGATCTCTTAGAGATTTGTCGTTTTCAAAGCTATCTGGATATTCTTTGGTGTCATGTGCCTTTTTCACACGAGATGCATAGCGCTTGCGCTGCGCTTCAAGCTCTTTGTGATTTTCACTGGCACATGAGACGCTCTGTTTTGCTACTTCTATAAGTTTTTTGATTTCAGGCAATGCTTCGGTCTTCCTAAGATTGCTAATCCAGTCGTTGACATAGCTGAGTTCGCTAACCTCAAATGCATAGTAGGCTTCAAACTTCTTGGCAATCTGACTCCAATGCTCAACGCACAACTTATGTTTGTCAATCAAAGCCTTTTTGTTGGCTTTATGCTGTTGGTCCACGTATTCTTTTCTGTTAGATAAATCAGTACGCTCAGTACATAGCTCACGTCTGTCTTTTTTAAGAACTTCGAGATGGCTTTCAAGACGCTTGAGCTCATTCTTGAATTCATCGTGATTAGATTTCGAGGTGCGATCAATGCGATCCTTTGTTTTCTCAACAAAGTCGTTGGTGACCGTCAGCTTCCGTGCCGCAGTAAATTCCCGCCATGCATGTCGCCCCTGGCGCTGAGATAGTTTACCCAGCTCGGAAATATATGCATCGAGCAGGCTAATCGTGGTGACGACGGCACTAAGCTTCTGAGAGACGATATCGATCTCTTGCTGACACAAATCGACGCGCATCCAAGAGTCCACGCAAGTGAGCGTGAAGCTTTGAAACTGATTGAGTTCTGGCAAATAATCTGCAGTTATCTCCTCTAACTGCTCATTCATAAAGTCAATGTAAGTCTTCAGCTCTTTATTGCGTTTTTCTTGATGAGCTTTGATTTTGTGTGAACATTCACTCTTCTTGTTTTGGATACGCTTGCTGGCAGAGGCTTTGGCCCGGTCTAGTTCACGGATCAGCGATTGTGTGCGCGCTTCTTCTTTTTCCAACTTGGAGCTGGCCCAGTAATAGGCTACGGATTTTAAAAACATAATGACAGGTCCTTACTGCAACTCAAGAAATTCGCAGGCTTGATCCCAGCCTGTCTTGTTGGGGATGAGTATTTCCATGCGGGTAAGGATCGTCTCCTGCACGGCTTGCCTGATGGTGCGGTCTGCTTGATTCGACTCGATAAAGCTTTTGAGTTTGTTCTGCAGCCCCTCAAGCTCACGGGTAAAAGCTTGCGAGCGTTCATGATTCTCTTGCTGCTTGCGCAGTTCAATGTCCATCAGCACGGAGCCTTCAATATAGTTTTTGCGTATAGGTGCGAACATTAGATACTGCATCTCCAGGTGCTGACTGAGATTTTTGCTCATGGAATCGAACTGGTCGAATGCCTGCTTGGTAATGCTTGCGCGAGCCTCTTCGTATTGGCGATCAATATCGGTAATAGCTTTGCTGTACTGATTGGCCAGCTCCTGCATCATTTCCCGTTCTTGCTCTGGCAATGCATCGAGTTGGTTGAGGATGCTGCTTTGAACGGCACGCAGTTGGTTCTTGCGGGAGCCGTATTCGGAAATAACCGAGATCGCACCGCTGAAGGGCAGTATGTCGCTCCAACTGAAGGTCAAATCAGACATCTTGCCAACCTTGCCCACATAGGTAGACAGATCGATTTGTCCTCCATTGAGCAGATCCAAAGCCGATTTCAAGTCTGTATTGGCAAGCGCAACGCCTTTGGACGAGAAGTGATTGACGTAAGCACCAGCTGCGACAGCGAACCCAATCGCAAACACTGCGCCGCTGGCTATCACGCCCAGGCTTCCCAGTGTAGTGCCGCCAATCGCGTAGCCTGAAATAGCCGCGGGAACGCTTGCGCCAAGGTAGACACCAACACCTGTCCCCACATTAAATGCCAAGCTGGTACCAACAACCTGTACCGCACCACCAATCGTTGACGAAGCAAACTGCAGATTGTCAATCTCACCTGTGGAGAATTTGTACAGGTTCTGGGCCAGCTGTACAGTGATTTGAGCAACGGCAGCAGCTACGTTGCCCTTGATGAGTTGTTTGCCGATTGTCTGGCTGATGGCTTTGCCGGTTTGTTTGGCTGCAGCATCGATCATCGCTTGGCCTGCATGCTGGATACTGGTGATCAGCAGCGCGTTGCCGGCACCTTTTACGGAGCTAACTACCACTCGTTGTGCGGCTTCCATGCATTGATCCATGGTCAGAGGTTCGTCGCTGCGCAAGACCTCTAGCAAGATGGTTGCACTCTCGCTAACAGCGCCACCAATTGCGCCAGCCTTGGCTGCATTGCGGTACTGCATCGAATTAAAATCGCTACGCACGCGCCCTTTTTCCTTGTACTCAGGGCCGTTTTCTTTTGTCTTAGCTTCCTTTACAAGTTCTTCAGCACTGCCGTCACCCTTTCGGTTTAGTCCTTTGCTGGAAATCTTGCCATCGCTCGATGTCAGCGTGTCGGTGGCGTTGTCAGCGGTGTCCTGATTGCTCTTCGAGACGTTGGGGCGTATTTCTTCGTTGCGTAGCGCCTGCTTGTGCGCCGAAGCCTTCACGGAGTCAACTTGATCTTTGGGTACGATCTTACCGACGTTGTCGTATTTTTCAGGTGATAACGCAGCAGCGGTCTTCTCGCCATCCTTATAGAACTTGACCTGGTGCCTGGTCGTGCCATCAGGCGTTGTCACGTGGATGTCGGCCACGGGGTCGTTATGGGCGCCAACATCGCGGGTGGCGCGATGGTTGTTCTGTCCCTTGGATGCTGCTTCAATATTGAACGAGCCAGTGTGATGTGCTTCTGCTGCAAAGCCCTGCTGTACGTCCATAGACTGATTGGTGAATCCGCCCCCTTTTTGGGAAATGGATTCCTGGATGCCTTTCCCGTAATCGGACAGTGCTTTATTCAGGGCGTCGCCCTGCTGTTGATTCCATAAGCCTTGGGAGTACGCAATACCTTGGTTGATGCTGTCTTTTGATTTCATTTTATCGCTCATCGTCTGTTCAAGCTGGTGTTGATTATTCGCTCGCAGTTTTTCCACAGTATTCTATTCTTTTCCGGCCAGGCGAAACTACGCTTAACGATTCATCGCTTGGGCATGACCTTGAAGCTGTGTAGTTCACTGTATTTGGCAATTTGTACTTGCACATGCGTGTCCAGGATTTCGCGCACACCCTGTGCAAAGGCCTGATAAGCTCGAATTGCTCCGGCTTGATATCACTTGGATAACCTCTTCTCATAATTCAGAGACTTTGAACAGATTCTTACGCTGCATGACCAACTCAGGATCGGTGCTTGTAATCGCACAGCAAACACGCAGCAACATATCAGGTGTATTCTGATTACTCATGACGGATCTTCTTTTGAAAATAATAGGGTTTGCAGCAACATTCGATTCGATGCTTTTCCGAAGCGAGGTGTTCTTCATCTTGCCATTTTGAAAAAACTGCGGGATTTCACCGGAAAACCGGTAAATAAATTTGTAGATTTAAGAAACAATTGTTTCAGATGAACGATAATGACGCAGATCCGAAAGCATGTTTGCCAGCAACATGCGCATCGGGTGCAAAGCGACACGATAACCCTCACGATACCAGTCTGGATAAAACAATCCTCGGCCTTCTTTGGTCAGCCAGACAGATCCGTCTGCGGAATGCGAGAACATAGCGGGCTTTATCGTTTGTTGTTCTATTAGCAGCTTTTTTACCCATTCATCGAGTTCGGCCCTTGCCGGTTCGATCAAATCCAATGCCAGCGATTGCCGGTCACGGTGTATGCCATGCAAGAAACCCACTTGAACATCCAGCCCAGCTTGCAAAACGAGTTGGGTAGCCAGGGACTGAGCCAGCGTATAAGCCAGTGACATTAATGCATTCACTTCATCTTTAGGAGGCTGCCGTGAACGTTTATCAAAACGGAAAGTGTCGCTATTCTCATACACAGCTGCCAGCACCTTGAAATGTTGCAATGTCGCGGCACCCTCCAACCCCATCAGGCTTGCCACATCGGATGCACTTGCAGCAGCATGTATCGTTTGATAGTATCCGTTCACATGATCAGGCGCATATTGACGAGCAAACTTGGCCATCGATTCCAACTTGGCCCAGATAACCCTACGCGCCAAATTGATTCGACGATATGCATCTGCATACGCCAGATGTTGCTGATGACGCAATGTGGCATGTCGAACCGGTAGTTGACCAAATCCCATGACAGGCGTATGACCCTGATGACAACGCAGCGGCAATACGGTGAGAGTCACACCATGCGCAGATATTGTCTGCAATAACCCGGTGCTCAACTTCACATCGCCATGAATGACGACAGAACCGAGTGCCCGCAAACCAACACGTTCACGACGGCCATCAGCATGAATCAATACAACCGTATCATGTGTTCCTTTTTCAAGTGTAGCGCCGGTTTTATCGACAACTAACGCCATTTTTCCATTCATGGTTATTTACTCCAGCGATGTGTTGAAATAGGCAAAACGGACTGCTCGAAAATACCGATATGCCACAAATCATGACAACCGCGCAATGGATAAATCCATAATCGATCACCGTCCGTTAAATATTGTGCACAACTTTCCATCAATCCAGATAATTGCGAAGCTGTGCCCCTCAGCCAGTACACAGAGCGTTGTATAAATGTCGTTTCAGATGCGATCTTACCGGCCACTGTTCGCAATGCATCAGGATCGGAAATATCCGAACAAATGATAAAATTACCTGTATTTGGTGGCAAAATTGCAACTTCGCTGCATGTCTGACCTGAACGTGCGCAAACCATGAGCCGTTTTTCTTGATGACGCAACCGCAGACCCTCGCGTGGCCACCATACCACCAGTGAATCCTGCTCAAGATCACAAAGCTCGCTCAGTTCAGCAAGCAACCCTTTGAATTCACAGTTATCCAGTATCGCCTCAAATACCGAATATTGCTTGGCATGATGAATCGAATCCAGCACGCGCCGTACACGGCGCGCACGACGTTCGCATGTCATATCGTACGAGATGACAACAAGCCGGGATGGTTTGTTATTTCCTTGTATTGTAAATAGCATATAATTTTATTCTGGATTGAGTGGTTGGGCTGCAAGCAGATTTGTCGTACGCAACCATTGCCCTAGAAAACGAAACGGCTTTACAGCATTGACGACTATCGTTTTGGATGGGTTCAGGCGTAAACGCATTGTGCTAACTAGATCGGCACATTGATTCTTAACCGTTTCCGCCATACAGCGCGTTGCAGTCATCAACAAAAAATCATCCGCAAAACGAACCATCGAAACATTCTGTTTGCGCATATCATCATCTAAACGCCATAAATAGATATTGCACAGCCAGGGTGCCAATACAGATCCTTGTGGAATGCCGATTGACTGCTCGGTCAAGTCACCCTGCCACCCAAGATATTGTGTTACCAGATCAGATGCGGCTGTATCCTGTAACCTATACGCTACCTCCTTGAGCAAGGCCTGGCGTGGAATAGCGTCGAAACAACGTTCGATATCGGCATCAACAACCCACGGCAAACCAGCATCAATAAATGCTTTTGCCTGCGTTACCGCATCTTTAACACCACGCCCGGGGCGATAACCATAAGAAAATGGCGACATCAATTGATCAGTGCGCGCTTGCAATGCCTGTAACAATGCACGTTGGGCAACACGATCACGAATCATATAAACTTTGATATCTCGTCGCTCGCCATTTGCCTTGGCAATTGATATGCACTTTGGCGGGGTAGGGCGATAACTGCCATTACGCAATGCCTCGGCAAGTGTTAGGATTGGGCCGACCGGATCATTTGCGACCGATGACATTGGCATTCTGTTCGCCCACAGGCCGCGATAACGCTTGTAGCGCATATAGGCACGCCTCAAATTGTCACTCTGGCAGACTGACTCGCCCAATGCTAAGATCGGTCTTATAATGGTTCTCCAAGATCGTGTATTATCTATCATCATAATGTTTTTAAAAAAAAGCAGGTTATCACCGAAAAATTGGTAAAATGGAAAAACATCCGCTACACTGCTTTACTGCAGAAACTCAGGGAGCAACGGATAAGCTGTTGTTTCTGAGATAAAAACCAAGTAATGGATGGGGGTTGCAGAAATAAGACGTGCAGAGACACGCTTGAAACGTGTATATCGTTAAACTTATCATAAACTTCCCGTTGCAGAAATAAGACGTGCAGAGACACGCTTGAAACCTTTACGTCGATAGCTTCTACTGGCTTATTGTTGCAGAAATAAGACGTGCAGAGACACGCTTGAAACATAGTTGTTCTAAGCTCTGACAATGTTTTCGTTGCAGAAATAAGACGTGCAGAGACACGCTTGAAACTTTGTAGTCTTCAGGCTTCATACCTTCAGGGGTTGCAGAAATAAGACGTGCAGAGACACGCTTGAAACGTGTATATCGTTAAACTTATCATAAACTTCCCGTTGCAGAAATAAGACGTGCAGAGACACGCTTGAAACCTTACTTTGATGTAAGAATTAATAACGAAATGTTGCAGAAATAAGACGTGCAGAGACACGCTTGAAACAACATAAACACATATATAACCTGATTTATGGTTGCAGAAATAAGACGTGCAGAGACACGCTTGAAACAGCATGAACATTCAGGTATTTAATTATATGTTGCAGAAATAAGACGTGCAGAGACACGCTTGAAACGTTCTCAGTAGATCGTCCATTACTACCGTGTGGTTGCAGAAATAAGACGTGCAGAGACACGCTTGAAACAGACCTTCATGCTGGCCCTCCTTTTCATTTCGTTGCAGAAATAAGACGTGCAGAGACACGCTTGAAACGTCGTAAGGCACCTGTAAGTTCATTTTATGTTGCAGAAATAAGACGTGCAGAGACACGCTTGAAACTTAATTCATTGCCAGTAACCAGCTCAGCTGTTGCAGAAATAAGACGTGCAGAGACACGCTTGAAACAGAACTTTTAGGATCAACTACATTTTCGATGTTGCAGAAATAAGACGTGCAGAGACACGCTTGAAACTCTTACTGATGACGCGATTTTTTGCTGACTGTGTTGCAGAAATAAGACGTGCAGAGTTGATCGACGAAAATGCCTGACTAGGCAGACGACATGGTGAACCGAAGATTTTCAAACAGGCTAGACGGTGAAATTGTAGGGGAGAATTACGAAAACGGGGTTAGTTGTACGCGATGGTCTGTGTTTTTACAAGTAACCTGAGCCGGCTATTTTTCTACGAGATTTTTTGATCTTATGACGATGGTTCTCGTTGTGTTTATAAGGCATTGGCTTCTCTGCAGGTGAAATTCCTCAACATTATGCCTGACAGATTATCTTCTCGCCGCTAAGTTCGATTTATTCAACAACGTCTATGCAACCATGCAATCAGCTTCTGCTCATTGAACTTTGATGTTTTCATTATTGGATATTGCTTGACACCATAACAGGGGTGATGCATGATTAAGTATGTTTAAATCTGAATTAAAAACTGTTATCACTCCGCCCGCGTTTAAAGAGATCCTGTTGATTGGCGGCGTCAAGAGCGCAGCTGTTCGCATGGCAGATAAGGGCTTGGTTCTTATACTGCGGATCGGTGGAGAAGATCGTATATTGGGGCAGTATCGGGGCGGCCCTCGCTATTTCCGTTCGCTGGATGGAGCAGCATCAGTGCTGATTCAACATGGTATCTACCAGTTCGAAGTGAATGTGACCGGATGGCTACCGAGAACATTGGTTCGAAAGGGTGGTGATTTGCTGGATGGTACCAACGAGACATCTTAGAAAAAGCAAAAGCCCCGTTTTTTGGCAACGGGGCTTTGCAGGGATCGGTTCCTATCAGTCTTGGCGGACTGATAAATACCACAGCCGTAGAATAGAAAAAAACAACGACTGTTTCGCAAACGCTATTCTACGGCTTGATCCCTGCTTTGACAAGTTTTTGTGTTTTTAGCACAGGGCTGAAAGGGGAAAAATGGCTGTTGTACAGTTAGCACTATTTAATGGAACCGAAGAGGCCAGGACGTACCACGACCCCAGCCGCTTCGGCTTTTTTTCTATCTTAGTCAATGTGAGCGGCGACAAACGGCAATCATCACACCGTTTGATTGAAATGCCGACCGTATTGGGCCTGATCGACAAGACCTGCGACACTTGGATAAGTCAAGCCGAGTTTATACGACCTAATCGCCGTGTAGTAAATCTTGCGCGGGTAGGTTTGCTGTTCGCCGATTTAGATACTTACCGTACTGACTGGGCAGCTGGGCGCAGCCCCAAACAGTTAGCTCAATCTGTTTTATATCATTGTCACAAAGAAGGTATCCCCACCCCGTCGATGCTGATTTTCAGTGGTCGAGGCATTCAGGCAAAGTGGCTGTTAGAGGGTACTTTACCCCGGGCTGCATTGCCCCGTTGGAATGCTTGCCAGCGTTATCTGATTGACCGGTTAAAGTCAGTAGGCGCTGATGTAAGCGCTAAAGATGCCAGTCGCGTGCTTCGCCTGGTCGAAACAGTCAACAGTAAAAGCAATCAAGTCTGCCGCGTTGTTCACGTTGAAAACGGATCAGACGGCCAACCAGTGCGTTACAATTTTGAATACTTGGCAGAAATACTTTTACCTGTAGCGCGTTGGGATATTGAAAAGCAAAATCAGGCGCGTAATCAACGCCAGAAGCAAAAGCAGCTAAAACTGTTAGATGGTGACAAAACCACAAGTAATTTGCGCGGCTTTAGTGGCCGTCAGCTCGCATGGCATCGGTTGGAAGACTTGCGAACCTTAGCCACCTTGCGCGGCGGTGCCAGTGAGGGTGACCGGATGAAGCATCTATTCTGGCGTTTAAACTTTTTACTTTTATCGGGTGCAACCAACAGCCGTTTGATGTACCACGAAGCGGCCGCGTTAGCGCGTGAGGTTGATGCTGATTGGGGCTACAACAGCAAGGAGCTGATGACGCTCTATTCTAAGGCGAAACAGTACGAGGCTGGGGAAAAGGTCAGCTTTGGCGATAAAGAATTTGCTCCACTCTACACGCCCCGTAACGATACCCTGATCAACCTGTTTGAAATCACAGACAGCGAACAAAAAGAACTACGCACGATTATCAGTAAGGATATGGCTTTAAATCGCAGACGTGACCGTGACAGAAAGCGAGACGAAGAGCGGAGACGCGCTGCAGGCACAATGGACAGAGAAACATACCTGGAAGCCGCGAATGCCAAGCAGCAACAGGCACAAGCGCTAAGGGCGCAGGGCTTGAGTGTGCGGGCGATTGCAGAGCAACTAGGCATCAGTAAAACCGCAGTAGGCCGTTATATTCAGACTTGAAAAATCAAGTGTCCCAAGTCCCTCCCCTATTACTAATGGCGAAGCCTTGCGGTCTGGGAGGAGGGGATGAGTTTGTTATTTCTTTGGTATAGTGTGAGTCGTTGGGGTATAAGTCCAGGGTAGTTCGCGCTAACGCTTGTAGCGCATATAGGTACGCCTCAAATTGTCATTCTGGCAGACTGACTCGCCCAATGTTAAGATCGGTCTTATAATGGTTCTCCAAGATCGTGTATTATCTATCAGCATCATGTTTTTGAAAAAAAAGCAGGTTATCACCGAAAAATTGGTAAAATGGAAAAACACCCGTTATACAGTTTTACTGCAGAAACTCAGGGAACAGCGGATAAGCTGTTGTTTCTGAGATAAAAACCAAGTAATGGATGGGGGGTTACAGAAATAAGACGTGCAGAGTTGATCGACGAGAATGCCTGACTAGGCAGATGATGACATGGTAAACCGAAGATTTTTAAACAGGTTAGACAGTGAAATTGTAGGGGAGAATTACGAAAACGGGGTTAGTTGTACACGATGGGCTGTGTTTTTACAAGTAACCTGAGCCGGCTATTTTTCCTTTTGTAACGCTTGTATCATTTTTTTCAGTGGTTGCCAGTCTGGATTTCTTTTCCGGCGTAGTTTACTGTAGTTACTGCGGTACCTTCGCTTTTAGACGCGGATAATCGAGAAGTCCGTGATCAGTATATGCGTGCATCGTCAGCCAATCCTGTGTAGCAATTTTGTTTGTAGCGAGTTTATCCTTTAAAGCTACCAAAGCTTGCGTTTTGTGTTTCTCAACGTCATTATTTTCCAGAAACCGGGTATCTTTTTCCTGCCGCAGGCGAATTTGATCGGTTATGATATACACGCTTCCCATTCCCAGCGGGCGTCCCAGTCCAAGCTTATGAGCATAATCTATTGGATTTCCATTTTTAGCAAGCTGATGTGGTTGGAGCACCGCCAGCAAGGCGCCCAGTTCCCAATCTTGTAGCCGTGCAAACCGGATGGTATATTTGAATTGTGTCTCTGGTGCACAAATGAAGCGTGCTAGTGTAGATTGATTAGAGTTGATTGCCTTTTCACCTTGTGCAGCAATATCGTTATCAGTCTTGACAGAAGGCTGGTGCCGATAATACTTGCGTCCATTTCGGTTAAGATAGTGCTTGGCCGTTGGTTTTGGTTGACCAAGAACCTTGAGTGGTACGCAATAACTTTTTTCCTTTTTACCCATAAACCTAGGAACACCCACGCTGACGGCATGGTTGGGCACGATGCGCCCGGCCATCCGCTCAAAAACACCCTTACCGATCGGCGTATCTTCGTCGTTACGCACATAGCCAAACAGAAGGCGTGCACCGGTAAGACATTCCGGCGCGACATCCCTGTCGTTCTGTTTTTCTCTCGGAACTTTTTCGCAATCTTTTGGTGTCAGGCAGTTTTGAAGTACAACTTTCTTCCCGTGCTCATTAACCCGCTCCATTGGCGCTGACAATAACGCGCTCAGACTGTGACGGATCATGCCTTTCAAGGCGCTACCGGCAATGACCACACGGCCATCTTCCAGAAGCAGTGGCTCTGAAATCTGTTTTTCTTTGTCCAGGTTGCCGAACCGCCATTGTCGCAGTTTTGTTTGATCTGCTTCATCTACTTTATACCGCGCATTGCCGGGCAATAGTGGTGTCAAAGCTTTGAGAGTGCAAAGAATTTCTCCCGATAGCAAGTCTCCACCACTTGAACCATCGTGCCAGACTGGCGATTCTGTGACGGCCTGATCGATGTTGATCATTTTAAAGCCATAAGGCAGCAGGCTAGATGCAGCAGTTGTAGTTGTAGCTGCTTTTTCCAGGGGTTTGATGAGCCTGACGTTGACTGCATCTTGTTTGCCAGGTTTCTTTTGGCTTTTCTTCAGATCATAACTGACAACCTGTCCTTCCTGTAATGTATCAAAGCGATAAGGCTTGACAATATTACTAGAATGGAAGAAATGGCTTTTCTTGCTACCAGAGGATCCAACAAAACCAAATCCTTTGTCTTTGACGAGTTTCTGAATTACGCCTTCAGGCATGGTTATTCTCCTTTTGAATTAGGGGTCTAGGGAGCAATGGAACGTAAAACCCGGTTAAGGACCCTAAGTTTTTCATTTACTGCGTGCAAGTAAACGTGAAACCGTTGCCGGATGTACACTAAAAAGCCGTGCGGCATCAGCAGCAGTCTTCTCACCTGAACTCACCAAATGTATGATTTCTCGTTCCTGATGTACCTTGAGTTTGGGACGACGACCACCAATACGACCCTCTTTACGAGCTGCATTCAAGCCATTCCGTGTACGTTCACGTAGCATAGCTCGTTCGAATTCAGCAAATGATCCGACAATCTGCATCATCATACGGCCTCCAGGTGATGTAGTATCAATTGCTTCTGTTAAGCTCTGAAATCCAGCGGCGGCCTGTTGAATCTTTTCCATTAAAGTCAGAACATCTTTTAAAGAGCGAGATAAGCGATCTAGCTTCCAGACTACAAGTACATCGTCCTTGCGTAGTTGTCCGAGTAAACGATGCAATTCAGGTCTATCCCAACGACCACCACTAACTTTTTCTTCAAAAATAAGCTCACATCCAGCAGACTTGAGTGCAGTAATTTGAGCTGCATTGTCCTGATCTTGAGTTGAAACTCGTGCATAACCGATAAGCATAATTGCAAAAACCTGTTGCCAATGGATGCAATAATGCAATATATTTACGCAACAGGCAATACCTTTATTTCAGGTAAAGCTCCATTGTTGCACAAACATCCGTTTGTGCAACAATGGCAATAACTAAAAAATAGCCTTCCGATGCCTGTTCAATTTCTGACAGCAGAACAACGCGCCAACTATGGTCGATTCATTGACGATCCCAACGCGGATCAATTGACGCGCTATTTTTATCTAGATGACGCTGACCACGCGGTGATTAGTGTTAAGAGAGGCAACCATAACCGATTAGGTTTTGCGCTACAACTTACTACCGTCCGTTTTCTCGGCACCTTCCTAGAAGATCCTCTGGATGTACCTGACTCAGTATTGCAAACATTGGCCCGACAATTACAGATTACAAACACTGATCAAGTGCTTTGTTATCGCGATGCTGATCAGCGTTGGGAACACACAGCAGAGATACGGTTGCGATATGGTTTCAGTGATTGGAGTAACTCGACTGTCAGTTTTCGCATGAGTAGATGGCTTTATGCCTTATGTTGGACAGGTACCGAACAATCGGGTGTTCTATTTGATCGTGCCACAACTTGGATGCTTGCTCACAAAGTACTTTTGCCTGGCTGCACATCTCTTGAACGTTTTGTGGCTCGTTTGCGCAACCGTGTTGAGAATCGACTATGGAAACGACTTGGATGTAATATCACAAGCGAGCAACGAACCCAACTGGAAGACTTGCTTACAGCACCACCACAAGGTCGTAGCTCCTGGCTCGATAAATTGCGATCTGGCCCGGCGCGAGTCAGCGGACGTTCATTGGTGCTCGCCATTCAACGCTTACAAACCGTTCGCAATTTGGGTATCAGGCTACCATTGACTGGTGTTCCACCCAGTCGGCTTGCTTCACTTGCACGATTTGCAGGTACTGCCAAAGTCACCGCTATTAGCCGATTACCAGCCGTGCGTCGGCTGGCCACTCTAGTTGCCTTTATCCACTGTCTGGAAGCGACCGCATATGATGATGTGGTCGAAGTGCTGGATATGCTATTACATGAATTTTTTGGTGATGCGGCCAAAGCTAACAAAAAGGCAAGACTACGTAGCATTAAAGATCTTGATAAAGCTGCTATCGTATTAGCAACGGCTTGCCGAACTTTGTTGGATTCCGAAAATGTGGATAGCGATCTACGTGAAATCGTATTTATACGTACCCCACATAAGATGCTAGAACAAGCATTAGCTTGTGTCGACGCGTTGGTTAGACCACCTGATGATGTGTATTATAGTGAGTTAGAAACACGTTACCGCACTTTGCGTTTATTTCTTCCCACTTTATTACGACACGTTCAGTTCGGTGCCAGTCCAGCAGGTGAATCTATAACCGCAGGATTTGACTGGCTACGAATCCATGAACTGCGTGTTAAACCAGAACCTCAAGCGCCACGAGATGTAATTACCAAATCATGGCAACGCTATGCCTTGCAAGATGATGGCAGTGTTGATTCGAAAGCATACACGTTCTGTGTACTTGATGAACTGCGGAAGGCACTGCGCCGCCGTGACGTGTTTATCAGTCCGAGTTGGCGCTATGCCGATCCGCGTGCTGGATTAATTTCCGGCCAAGAATGGGAGACTACGCGCCCAATTGTTTGTCGTAGTCTAGAACTGTCAGCAGACCCCGCGCCAACCTTGGCTGCATTATCTGCAGAACTAGATCAGACTTATCGTGCAGTTGCCGCGCGACTGCCCAATAATGCTGATGTCCGGTTTGAGGTTGTGGATGGTAAGAAAGAGCTGGTTTTGAGTCCATTAGACAAACTTGAAGAACCCGAGTCGTTACTAAAACTACGCGAATCAGTAGCTGCTAGGTTGCCTGTGGTGGACTTGCCAGAGATACTTCTAGAAATCTCAAAACGTACAGGTTTTACTGATGCATTTACTCATCTTACTGAACGTACTGCACGGGCGCAGGAGCTAAACACAAGTCTATGTGCGGTATTGTTAGCCGAAGCATGCAATACCGGACCAGAGCCATTAATTCGACATGACGTTCCTGCACTGCGGCGTGAGCGCTTGGCTTGGGTCGATCAGAATTATATTCGCGATGATACCTTAGTCGCCGCCAATGCAATCTTAGTGGCTGCGCAGAACCAAATTCCGTTAGCTCGCATCTGGGGTGGAGGTGAAGTAGCATCAGCGGATGGAATGCGACTTATTGTGCCGGTGCGAACGGTTCACGCCGGACCCAATCCAAAATATTTTGGCTTTGGTCGTGGTGTTACTTGGTACAACTTGATGTCCAATCAATGTTCAGGGCTTAATGCCATCACAGTGCCTGGTACTCTGCGTGATAGTTTGATTTTGCTGGCAGTTGTATTGGAGCAGCAAACTGAGCTGCAACCAACGAAGATTATGACCGATACAGGTGCATATAGCGATATTGTCTTTGGACTCTTTCGGTTGCTGGGTTATCGCTTCAGTCCTCGTTTAGCAGACATCGGAGGCACGCGTTTTTGGCGCATTGATCCTCATGCAGATTATGGTGAACTCAATTTTATCGCACGACAATGTGTAGCCCTTACACGAGTTGAAGCGCATTGGGACGACTTATTACGATTGGCTGGCTCTCTCAAATTGGGTCGTGTATCTGCCGCTGGTATCATGCGTACTTTGCAAGTGGGGGACCGACCAACTCAACTAGCCTTGGCTCTAGCTGAATTTGGTCGAATTGAAAAAACACTACACTCTTTGAGCTATATAGATGATGAAAATCATCGTCGAGCTACTTTGTTGCAATTAAATCGTACCGAGGGAAGACACGGCTTAGCTCGTGATGTATTTCATGGTAAGCGCGGTGAACTACGTCAACGCTATAGAGAAGGCCAAGAGGATCAATTGGGCGCGCTTGGCTTGGTGGTTAACATCATCGTGTTATGGAATACGGTCTATATGGATGCAGTTTTAGCACAGCTTCGAGAGGAAGGTCATGAAGTGTTGGATAGTGATGTTGCACGGCTATCACCTTTTATTCATGAGCGACACATAAATTTGTTAGGTCGTTACTCTTTTGCAATACCTGAAGCAGTTACACGTGGCGAGTTACGACCATTACGCAACCCTGATGATGAAGATCCTTAACCGGGTTTTACGTTCCATTGCTCCCTAGACCCCAGGCCAGGACGTACCACGACCCCAGCCGCTTCGGCTTTTTTTCTATCTTAGTCAATGTGAGCGGCGACAAACGGCAATCATCACACCGTTTGATTGAAATGCCGACCGTATTGGGCCTGATCGACAAGACCTGCGACACTTGGATAAGTCAAGCCGAGTTTATACGACCTAATCGCCGTGTAGTAAATCTTGCGCGGGTAGGTTTGTTGTTCGCCGATTTAGATACCTACCGTACTGACTGGGCAGCTGGGCGCAGCCCCAAACAGTTAGCTCAATCTGTTTTATATCATTGTCACAAAGAAGGTATCCCCACCCCGTCGATGCTGATTTTCAGTGGTCGAGGCATTCAGGCAAAGTGGCTGTTAGAGGGTACTTTACCCCGGGCTGCATTGCCCCGTTGGAATGCTTGCCAGCGTTATCTGATTGACCGGTTAAAGCCAGTAGGCGCTGATGTAAGCGCTAAAGATGCCAGTCGCGTGCTTCGCCTGGTCGAAACAGTCAACAGTAAAAGCAATCAAGTCTGCCGCGTTGTTCACGTTGAAAACGGATCAGACGGCCAACCAGTGCGTTACAATTTTGAATACTTGGCAGAAATACTTTTACCTGTAGCGCGTTGGGATATTGAAAAGCAAAATCAGGCGCGTAATCAACGCCAGAAGCAAAAGCAGCTAAAACTGTTAGATGGTGACAAAACCACAAGTAATTTGCGCGGCTTTAGTGGCCGTCAGCTCGCATGGCATCGGTTGGAAGACTTGCGAACCTTAGCCACCTTGCGCGGCGGTGCCAGTGAGGGTGACCGGATGAAGCATCTATTCTGGTGTTTAAACTTTTTACTTTTATCGGGTGCAACCAACAGCCGTTTGATGTACCACGAAGCGGCCGCGTTAGCGCGTGAGGTTGATGCTGATTGGGGCTACAACAGCAAGGAGCTGATGACGCTCTATTCTAAGGCGAAACAGTACGAGGCTGGGGAAAAGGTCAGCTTTGGCGATAAAGAATTTGCTCCACTCTACACGCCCCGTAACGACACCCTGATCAACCTGTTTGAAATCACAGACAGCGAACAAAAAGAACTACGCACGATTATCAGTAAGGATATGGCCGCAGAACGTCACAGAGACCGCGACAGAGAGCGCAGACGTGCAGCGGGGGCAGTGGACAGGGAAACATACCTGGAAGCCGCGAATACCAAGCAGCAGCAGGCACAAGCGCTAAGGGCGCAGGGCTTGAGTGTGCGGGCGATTGCAGAGCAGCTAGGCATCAGTAAAACCGCAGTAGGTCGCTATATTCAGACTTGAAAAACCAAAGTGTCCCAAGTCCCTGCGTATTACTAATGGCGAAGCCTTGCGGTTTGGGAGGAGATGAGTTTGTTATTTCTTTGGTATAGTGTGAGTCGTTGGGGTATAAGTCCAGGGTAGCTTGCGCTAACGCTTGTAGCGCATATAGGTACGCCTCAAATTGTCATTCTGGCAGACTGACTCGCCCAATGTTAAGATCGGTCTTATAATGGTTCTCCAAGATCGTGTATTATCTATCAGCATCATGTTTTTGAAAAAAAAAGCAGGTTATCACCGAAAAATTGGTAAAATGGAAAAACACTCGTTATACAGTTTTACTGCAGAAACTCAGGGAACAGCGGATAAGCTGTTGTTTCTGAGATAAAAACCAAGTAATGGATGGGGGTTGCAGAAATAAGACGTGCAGAGACACGCTTGAAACCCCCAGGGTATGTGTAGTTCGTCATACTGATGTGTTGCAGAAATAAGACGTGCAGAGACACGCTTGAAACGCTTTTATTTCTTTGTTGTAAAAGTATGAGTTGCAGAAATAAGACGTGCAGAGACACGCTTGAAACTCTATCTTCTAACAATTCCGAAGACTTGGGTTGCAGAAATAAGACGTGCAGAGACACGCTTGAAACGTTATTTTATTGTAAGAAGTAATGATGATTGTTGCAGAAATAAGACGTGCAGAGACACGCTTGAAACCGTTAGATATCTAATCTAGTTCTAATGGGGGTTGCAGAAATAAGACGTGCAGAGACACGCTTGAAACGATGACTATGTTGACATCCGAAGGTTTAAACGTTACAGAAATAAGACGTGCAGAGACACGCTTGAAACTATCCTTTTTAGTTTAGATATATTTTCGTAAGTTACAGAAATAAGACGTGCAGAGTTGATCGACGAGAATGCCTGACTAGGCAGATGTGATGTGTGTTGTCAAATATGGAGTCCATCGGGTTAAGCAGCTATAAGCTTTTCATAATATTATTGCTGAGTAAATGCTGCCGGTGACAGATAGCGCAGTCTTTTTTGCTTACGTTGTCGGTTATAAAAGATTTCGATGTATTCGGTAATCTCTTGAATTGCCTGTTGTCGTGTTTTGAATTTCCGATGATGCACCAGTTCATTTTTAAGTATTCCCCAAAAACTTTCTATTGGTGCATTGTCCCAACAATCACCCTTGCGGCTCATGGAGGCGGTCATGTCGAACTGCTTCAATAGATCTTGATAATCATGTGCACAGTACTGGCTGCCACGATCTGAATGAAGAATCAATCCTATGGGCGGACGTTTTCTGGCAGTTGCACGAAACAAAGCCTGTATAACAAGATTCTTAGTCATTCTTTCACTCATAGAATAACCCACCAACTCTCCATTAAATAGTTCCTTTATTCCAGCCAAATATAGCCATCCCTCATCGGTAGAAATATAGGTGATGTCACTTACCCATGCTTTATTTGGTGCACTAACAGTAAATTCACGTTTTAATACATTAGGCGCTATTGGCAAGCGATGTTTAGAATCGGTTGTCACCTTAAATTTTCGATTCTGTTTACAGCGTAAACCCAGCTTCTTACGTAGCGTTCGCACACGGTACGGGGTGGTCTGCACGCCATGATCTGCTAGATCACTATGCAGACGTGTTGCACTGTAGGTTTCACGTGTTCGTTGATGGGCAGCTTTTATCTCTATTTCCAGCCTTGCATTCTCCCGTTCACGCTCACTCGGCGCACGAACTCTCCAAGCATAAAAGCCACTTTCAGAAACACGGGGTCTAGGGAGCAATGGAACGTAAAACCCGGTTAAGGATCTTCATCATCAGGGTTGCGTAATGGTCGTAACTCGCCACGTGTAACTGCTTCAGGTATTGCAAAAGAGTAACGACCTAACAAATTTATGTGTCGCTCATGAATAAAAGGTGATAGCCGTGCAACATCACTATCCAACACTTCATGACCTTCCTCTCGAAGCTGTGCTAAAACTGCATCCATATAGACCGTATTCCATAACACGATGATGTTAACCACCAAGCCAAGCGCGCCCAATTGATCCTCTTGGCCTTCTCTATAGCGTTGACGTAGTTCACCGCGCTTACCATGAAATACATCACGAGCTAAGCCGTGTCTTCCCTCGGTACGATTTAATTGCAACAAAGTAGCTCGACGATGATTTTCATCATCTATATAGCTCAAAGAGTGTAGTGTTTTTTCAATTCGACCAAATTCAGCTAGAGCCAAGGCTAGTTGAGTTGGTCGGTCCCCCACTTGCAAAGTACGCATGATACCAGCGGCAGATACACGACCCAATTTGAGAGAGCCAGCCAATCGTAATAAGTCGTCCCAATGCGCTTCAACTCGTGTAAGGGCTACACATTGTCGTGCGATAAAATTGAGTTCACCATAATCTGCATGAGGATCAATGCGCCAAAAACGCGTGCCTCCGATGTCTGCTAAACGAGGACTGAAGCGATAACCCAGCAACCGAAAGAGTCCAAAGACAATATCGCTATATGCACCTGTATCGGTCATAATCTTCGTTGGTTGCAGCTCAGTTTGCTGCTCCAATACAACTGCCAGCAAAATCAAACTATCACGCAGAGTACCAGGCACTGTGATGGCATTAAGCCCTGAACATTGATTGGACATCAAGTTGTACCAAGTAACACCACGACCAAAGCCAAAATATTTTGGATTGGGTCCGGCGTGAACCGTTCGCACCGGCACAATAAGTCGCATTCCATCCGCTGATGCTACTTCACCTCCACCCCAGATGCGAGCTAACGGAATTTGGTTCTGCGCAGCCACTAAGATTGCATTGGCGGCGACTAAGGTATCATCGCGAATATAATTCTGATCGACCCAAGCCAAGCGCTCACGCCGCAGTGCAGGAACGTCATGTCGAATTAATGGCTCTGGTCCGGTATTGCATGCTTCGGCTAACAATACCGCACATAGACTTGTGTTTAGCTCCTGCGCCCGTGCAGTACGTTCAGTAAGATGAGTAAATGCATCAGTAAAACCTGTACGTTTTGAGATTTCTAGAAGTATCTCTGGCAAGTCCACCACAGGCAACCTAGCAGCTACTGATTCGCGTAGTTTTAGTAACGACTCGGGTTCTTCAAGTTTGTCTAATGGACTCAAAACCAGCTCTTTCTTACCATCCACAACCTCAAACCGGACATCAGCATTATTGGGCAGTCGCGCGGCAACTGCACGATAAGTCTGATCTAGTTCTGCAGATAATGCAGCCAAGGTTGGCGCGGGGTCTGCTGACAGTTCTAGACTACGACAAACAATTGGGCGCGTAGTCTCCCATTCTTGGCCGGAAATTAATCCAGCACGCGGATCGGCATAGCGCCAACTCGGACTGATAAACACGTCACGGCGGCGCAGTGCCTTCCGCAGTTCATCAAGTACACAGAACGTGTATGCTTTCGAATCAACACTGCCATCATCTTGCAAGGCATAGCGTTGCCATGATTTGGTAATTACATCTCGTGGCGCTTGAGGTTCTGGTTTAACACGCAGTTCATGGATTCGTAGCCAGTCAAATCCTGCGGTTATAGATTCACCTGCTGGACTGGCACCGAACTGAACGTGTCGTAATAAAGTGGGAAGAAATAAACGCAAAGTGCGGTAACGTGTTTCTAACTCACTATAATACACATCATCAGGTGGTCTAACCAACGCGTCGACACAAGCTAATGCTTGTTCTAGCATCTTATGTGGGGTACGTATAAATACGATTTCACGTAGATCGCTATCCACATTTTCGGAATCCAACAAAGTTCGGCAAGCCGTTGCTAATACGATAGCAGCTTTATCAAGATCTTTAATGCTACGTAGTCTTGCCTTTTTGTTAGCTTTGGCCGCATCACCAAAAAATTCATGTAATAGCATATCCAGCACTTCGACCACATCATCATATGCGGTCGCTTCCAGACAGTGGATAAAGGCAACTAGAGTGGCCAGCCGACGCACGGCTGGTAATCGGCTAATAGCGGTGACTTTGGCAGTACCTGCAAATCGTGCAAGTGAAGCAAGCCGACTGGGTGGAACACCAGTCAATGGTAGCCTGATACCCAAATTGCGAACGGTTTGTAAGCGTTGAATGGCGAGCACCAATGAACGTCCGCTGACTCGCGCCGGGCCAGATCGCAATTTATCGAGCCAGGAGCTACGACCTTGTGGTGGTGCTGTAAGCAAGTCTTCCAGTTGGGTTCGTTGCTCGCTTGTGATATTACATCCAAGTCGTTTCCATAGTCGATTCTCAACACGGTTGCGCAAACGAGCCACAAAACGTTCAAGAGATGTGCAGCCAGGCAAAAGTACTTTGTGAGCAAGCATCCAAGTTGTGGCACGATCAAATAGAACACCCGATTGTTCGGTACCTGTCCAACATAAGGCATAAAGCCATCTACTCATGCGAAAACTGACAGTCGAGTTACTCCAATCACTGAAACCATATCGCAACCGTATCTCTGCTGTGTGTTCCCAACGCTGATCAGCATCGCGATAACAAAGCACTTGATCAGTGTTTGTAATCTGTAATTGTCGGGCCAATGTTTGCAATACTGAGTCAGGTACATCCAGAGGATCTTCTAGGAAGGTGCCGAGAAAACGGACGGTAGTAAGTTGTAGCGCAAAACCTAATCGGTTATGGTTGCCTCTCTTAACACTAATCACCGCGTGGTCAGCGTCATCTAGATAAAAATAGCGCGTCAATTGATCCGCGTTGGGATCGTCAATGAATCGACCATAGTTGGCGCGTTGTTCTGCTGTCAGAAATTGAACAGGCATCGGAAGGCTATTTTTAGTTATTGCCATTGTTGCACAAACGGATGTTTGTGCAACAATGGAGCTTTACCTGAAATAAAGGTATTGCCTGTTGCGTAAATATATTGCATTATTGCATCCATTGGCAACAGGTTTTTGCAATTATGCTTATCGGTTATGCACGAGTTTCAACTCAAGATCAGGACAATGCAGCTCAAATTACTGCACTCAAGTCTGCTGGATGTGAGCTTATTTTTGAAGAAAAAGTTAGTGGTGGTCGTTGGGATAGACCTGAATTGCATCGTTTACTCGGACAACTACGCAAGGACGATGTACTTGTAGTCTGGAAGCTAGATCGCTTATCTCGCTCTTTAAAAGATGTTCTGACTTAATGGAAAAGATTCAACAGGCCGCCGCTGGATTTCAGAGCTTAACAGAAGCAATTGATACTACATCACCTGGAGGCCGTATGATGATGCAGATTGTCGGATCATTTGCTGAATTCGAACGAGCTATGCTACGTGAACGTACACGGAATGGCTTGAATGCAGCTCGTAAAGAGGGTCGTATTGGTGGTCGTCGTCCCAAACTCAAGGTACATCAGGAACGAGAAATCATACATTTGGTGAGTTCAGGTGAGAAGACTGCTGCTGATGCCGCACGGCTTTTTAGTGTACATCCGGCAACGGTTTCACGTTTACTTGCACGCAGTAAATGAAAAACTTAGGGTCCTTAACCGGGTTTTACGTTCCATTGCTCCCTAGACCCCTAATTCAAAAGGAGAATAACCATGCCTGAAGGCGTAATTCAGAAACTCGTCAAGACAAAGGATTTGGTTTTGTTGGATCCTCTGGTAGCAAGAAAAGCCATTTCTTCCATTCTAGTAATATTGTCAAGCCTTATCGCTTTGATACATTACAGGAAGGACAGGTTGTCAGTTATGATCTGAAGAAAAGCCAAAAGAAACCTGGCAAACAAGATGCAGTCAACGTCAGGCTCATCAAACCCCTGGAAAAAGCAGCTACAACTACAACTGCTGCATCTAGCCTGCTGCCTTATGGCTTTAAAATGATCAACATCGATCAGGCCGTCACAGAATCGCCAGTCTGGCACGATGGTTCAAGTGGTGGAGACTTGCTATCGGGAGAAATTCTTTGCACTCTCAAAGCTTTGACACCACTATTGCCCGGCAATGCGCGGTATAAAGTAGATGAAGCAGATCAAACAAAACTGCGACAATGGCGGTTCGGCAACCTGGACAAAGAAAAACAGATTTCAGAGCCACTGCTTCTGGAAGATGGCCGTGTGGTCATTGCCGGTAGCGCCTTGAAAGGCATGATCCGTCACAGTCTGAGCGCGTTATTGTCAGCGCCAATGGAGCGGGTTAATGAGCACGGGAAGAAAGTTGTACTTCAAAACTGCCTGACACCAAAAGATTGCGAAAAAGTTCCGAGAGAAAAACAGAACGACAGGGATGTCGCGCCGGAATGTCTTACCGGTGCACGCCTTCTGTTTGGCTATGTGCGTAACGACGAAGATACGCCGATCGGTAAGGGTGTTTTTGAGCGGATGGCCGGGCGCATCGTGCCCAACCATGCCGTCAGCGTGGGTGTTCCTAGGTTTATGGGTAAAAAGGAAAAAAGTTATTGCGTACCACTCAAGGTTCTTGGTCAACCAAAACCAACGGCCAAGCACTATCTTAACCGAAATGGACGCAAGTATTATCGGCACCAGCCTTCTGTCAAGACTGATAACGATATTGCTGCACAAGGTGAAAAGGCAATCAACTCTAATCAATCTACACTAGCACGCTTCATTTGTGCACCAGAGACACAATTCAAATATACCATCCGGTTTGCACGGCTACAAGATTGGGAACTGGGCGCCTTGCTGGCGGTGCTCCAACCACATCAGCTTGCTAAAAATGGAAATCCAATAGATTATGCTCATAAGCTTGGACTGGGACGCCCGCTGGGAATGGGAAGCGTGTATATCATAACCGATCAAATTCGCCTGCGGCAGGAAAAAGATACCCGGTTTCTGGAAAATAATGACGTTGAGAAACACAAAACGCAAGCTTTGGTAGCTTTAAAGGATAAACTCGCTACAAACAAAATTGCTACACAGGATTGGCTGACGATGCACGCATATACTGATCACGGACTTCTCGATTATCCGCGTCTAAAAGCGAAGGTACCGCAGTAACTACAGTAAACTACGCCGGAAAAGAAATCCAGACTGGCAACCACTGAAAAAAATGATACAAGCGTTACAAAAGGAAAAATAGCCGGCTCAGGTTACTTGTAAAAACACAGCCCATCGTGTACAACTAACCCCGTTTTCGTAATTCTCCCCTACAATTTCACTGTCTAACCTGTTTAAAAATCTTCGGTTTACCATGTCATCATCTGCCTAGTCAGGCATTCTCGTCGATCAACTCTGCACGTCTTATTTCTGTAACCCCCATCCATTACTTGGTTTTTATCTCAAAACAACAGCTTATCCGCTGTTCCCTGAGTTTCTGCAGTAAAACTGTATAACGGGTGTTTTTCCATTTTACCAATTTTTCGGTGATAACCTGCTTTTTTTTCAAAAACATGATGCTGATAGATAATACACGATCTTGGAGAACCATTATAAGACCGATCTTAACATTGGGCGAGTCAGTCTGCCAGAATGACAATTTGAGGCGTACCTATATGCGCTACAAGCGTTAGCGCGAACTACCCTGGACTTATACCCCAACGACTCACACTATACCAAAGAATAACAACTCATCCCCCTCCTCCCAGACCGCAAGGCTTCGCCATTAGTAATAGGGGAGGGACTTGGGACACTTGATTTCAAGTCTGAATATAACGCCTACTGCGGTTTTACTGATGCCTAGTGCTCTGCAATCGCCCGCACACTCAAGCCTGCGCCTTAGCGCTTGGCCTGTTGCTGCTTGGCATTCGCGGCTTCCAGGTATGTTTCTCTGTCCATTGTGCCTGCAGCGCGTCTCCGCTCTTCTCTCGCTTTCTGTCACGGTCACGTCTGCGATTTAAAGCCATATCCTTACTGATAATCGTGCGTAGTTCTTTTTGTTCGCTGTCTGTGATTTCAAACAGGTTGATCAGGGTATCGTTACGGGCCGTGTAGAGTGGAGCAAATTCTTTATCGCCAAAGCTGACCTTTTCCCCAGCCTCGTACTGTTTCGCCTTAGAATAGAGCGTCATCAGCTCCTTGCTGTTGTAGCCCCAATCAGCATCAACCTCACGCGCTAACGCGGCCGCTTCGTGGTACATCAAACGGCTGTTGGTTGCACCCGATAAAAGTAAAAAGTTTAAACGCCAGAATAGATGCTTCATCCGGTCACCCTCACTGGCACCGCCGCGCAAGGTGGCTAAGGTTCGCAAGTCTTCCAACCGATGCCATGCGAGCTGACGGCCACTAAAGCCGCGCAAATTACTTGTGGTTTTGTCACCATCTAACAGTTTTAGCTGCTTTTGCTTCTGGCGTTGATTACGCGCCTGATTTTGCTTTTCAATATCCCAACGCGCTACAGGTAAAAGTATTTCTGCCAAGTATTCAAAATTGTAACGCACTGGTTGGCCGTCTGATCCGTTTTCAACGTGAACAACGCGGCAGACTTGATTGCTTTTACTGTTGACTGTTTCGACCAGGCGAAGCACGCGACTGGCATCTTTAGCGCTTACATCAGCGCCTACTGACTTTAACCGGTC